>CAYWDL010000163.1:0-5077 GCA_964457015.1 uncultured Roseburia sp.
TTAATTTTCAGCTGAATCATATCACCTATGTTATATTCGAAGCCATATTTATTAACAGATACAGCAAATCCACCTGCACTGATATTAATCATTTGTCCTTCAAATATAGCATCCCTTGACTTAAATTCGATTTGACATAAATTCTTCATAGCATACCTTGGATGTTTTCTACGATTAACAACATTAGGATTACCTTCAACCAGCAAAGAATACATCTCTGCAGTACTTTTACTTTTTGCCACCCTAACTTCATCCCATATGTACACTGCATTATTGACAATAACCTTTACTGTATAAAGCTTCTGGAAATCTTCACCAAAAAATGCTTTTGCTTTCGGATTGTTTTCTATCAATATCTTTTCGTCTTCCACATCTGAAATATCTGTATTAAGTTCTTCCTTTAAAATATTATCTATAATAACAATATTCATTCCGGCAGTTATGTCATTAATACTCATAAATCCGCCATCACCAAGCTCTTCAACCAGTCTTCCAACAACACTCTCTATAATGGCAACATTTCTTGCAGTTTCATCATATTTACTAAGCATAGTTGTTGTTGTCTCTTCTGATTCGATGGCTGTCTGTGTTATGGTTTCCATAATATCCTGAACCTGCTTCATATTCTCGACCATCTGCTTATTTGACACTTCAACCTGCTTCATAGCCGAATCTACAACTACTATTTCATCACCCAACTGCTTAGAATCCTCTGCAATAACTCCAACACTCTCATTAACTGCCTTCATTATTTCAAGTGATTCTGACACCAGCTGCAATATTGTTGTTATAGACTCCGTCATCTTATCAGATGTTTCCTCTAATAAATTCAAAGCCTCCATAATACTAGCTGAAGATTCTTTTGTTCCCATACTCAAATCTCTAATCTGATTAGCAACAACAGAAAAGCCTCTTCCTGCGTCCCCTGCTCTTGCAGCCTCAATTGATGCATTTAATGCCAACAGATTAGTCTTAGAGGTGATATTTTCTATAGTACCTGTCTCATCCTTAACTCGTTCAAAATGCTCTTTAAATTCGTTCAGGATGTTTTCTACCTCTGATGATAATCTAGCCATGGCATTGGTTGATTCCACAGCATTTTCAAGCTCTTTTGAGCTGTTATCTGCATTCTCTGCCGATTTACCCACAACCTCTACCATATGTTCAATAAGTCCTGCCACGTTTGCAACCTGATTATCAATGTCCTCTGTCATTGACATTGACGAATCAATACTTTGGCTAAGAACCTCATTCTTCTTAACCAAGCCCTCCATTCCATCAACGACCTCTCCTGCACCTTCCTTATTTTCTTCTGAAAGCTCTCTTACTACAGTAACACCATCGACAATTGAATTGCTGGCTCCCTTTACCATTCCAACTGTTTTTACAACTCTGTCTAAATTCTCTTGAACACTACCAAGCAGCGCTCCATCTGATATTATCATATGTTTAATAGCTACAATGTAACCAACGTAACAGCACAACAATACACATATCTGTATCTCATAATTAGCTATGTCAGCCTGTGTATTCATACCATTATTGTAATTTCTTATAATTGTAAAAATAATCAATAGCATATTTGCAACAGCGCAACGAATAATCAATTTTTTATCCTTATATATAACAAGCATACTCGTTATCGGAAAAATATATGCGAAGGTTAAGGTTCCCGGCGCTGTCAATATAATATAAAGATAGAAAAAGCCATAACCATAGCCAACAAAGTCCTTATACAATTTATTATCCCATCCTTTTACAAGCAATAATATTAAGCCTGCCAAAAATGGTACCCAACACAGTATCTCCATCACAATATAAAAGTCCCATGTCTTAGAGCCATTCAATACCTGTGGCACATATGCTATCGAAAGAATAACACACAATGTAAGCCACATCCCCATAACCTTTTTATTTGCACTTTTTGCAAATACTTTTTCATTATATTCCATAAGTTAAGCTCCTTTTCTAGTTTATTTATTTTTACACATAACTATTAGATTTATTGTATCACAAATCAAGACTTTTTTCCAGTTGTTTTCACCAAATCGTAAAGCTTTCGTAAAGCTAAAGCCACTGTAACTCTACAATGGCTCTAACGGGGTATTTGTATTCAATTCTCAATTTAAAAACTCAGGTTCAACCTGAAAGTTTACACTCCCCACAATCTCAATCATCTTGTTATTTAGTGGGATGTTTCAACCTTTACTCATCCCGCTATTTTGCTTATTCTGATTTTTAGTGGGATATTCTCCATCTCCGTCAATCACTCCACTAACTTCAAATTTAAAAATCACACCCTTGCTGATGCCTTTCTCCATCAATTTTACCGTAACTGATTAAAAAGATATATTTGAACCAACCTCTAATTATTACATACATTTTTTATGCATTCCGTAATCTTATCTGTTATGTAGTTTACAGCCATACATTGTTCTTCCGGTGTCATACAATCATTTTTTATCACATTAGTGGAATGTTCCGAAAATGCTTCTTTTATCAATGTTGCTTCCTTTATATCCTTATTAGCAATATCATCATACATCTTCTGATACAACTCCAACAGCTTAGTAAATGTAGCCTCTCTAGCCATAAATGCACTGCATACTTCACTTATCTGTTCATTCTTATCCTCATTTTCTTCATCGCAGATAGCTTCAACCGAATCGGTTAAACGATGTAACGAATGATATGAATTACTGGTCAGCTCCTGCTGTAACAAACATATCTGATTAAATATTTCCTTTGCCGTAAACTCTTTGCCTTCTGTAACATTTACATTCTGTTCTTTATTCTCTGACATAATACTGTCCTCCAATCTATCATTTGGCGGACACGCAAGGCATATGGTATGTTCATCAATGAAGCGTGCCCTGCCATTCTTTACAAGACCCTTAGCCCTCTTTAAGTAGGTAGCCTCATATTCATTACCTTGTTCGTCTATAACAATAATGTTTTTTTCGATGGGTTTCATCCCCCTTGCTATATATTTTATGTAAGTTACGTTTTTTGTTATAGGTGTCGTCCTCACTTACATTTAAATTTCACAGTATTATTTTATAATACGCAAGCTTTTTTAACGCTCAATCCCATCAAATCCCCACTTACCTTCTTCAAGCATTTTTAGAATCTGTTCCGCCAGCTCATTACATACTTCAGCGCTTTCATCTGCATTTCCCGAATGCTGAATATACACTGTATAATCATCTACCTCAAAGGATGCATAGGCTATCACTGTTTTCTCACCCCTGCTATTTGCATCTGTAATCCATAAGCCAGCCACAACGAAAGTATCATTAACGATTGATACTTTTTCCATTCCCTCTATCACCGTACATGGGGCTACATCATATCTTGAAATAATAACCTTAAAACCATCCACTGTTCCTTCAAGATATATAAATTCATCAGTTTCTTCTTTAAATCCGACATAAGCGTCTGCTTCCATATTTCCAAAAACAGCTTTCTCTTCAGCTTCACTTAAATCTCTAATGCCAACTATGGCAATGTCCTTCTGAACCATATTTGTTGCATTCTTAACAAATATTATTTCATTTCCGTTATTTAATGTGGCTGTGTATGTACCAGCACCAACGAATTTCCAAGCAAAAATTAATCCAATGCATGCAGCTATAATAGCACAAGCTGTAAGCATCCATTTTTTACGTGCAAGTTGCTTTTTTGATTGCTTATCCGGTATGGCTTCAAATATATACTCTTCATCAACATTTGCAAGATTATCCAATATACGTTTCTCTTTCATAATGCGACACCTTCCTTTTCCAAAAGCTTTTTCAGTTTATTCCTCGACCTCAATAATGACATCTTCACCTTACTTTCGCTAATAGAATAATCCTTAGCGATTTCAGCAACAGAACTCATATACCAATATCTTTGCATAAATATCTTACGGGCTTCAACCGACAAACTTCCAAGAAAATCGTTTAACGCATTTGTCAATACCATATCATCAGCAATTTTTTCAGTATCAACACAATTTGGAATACATTCCTGTAATTCATCCAGAACCAGTGGTACCTGTCCACCACCACGCTTGTCTGTATGATTGTACTTGTAGCGATTTAGGGAAATATTTCGTGTGATTTTTCCAAGAAATGTTGCCAGTCTTTGCGGTCTGTGTGGCGGCATTGCCTCCCATGCCTTTAGATATGTGTCATTTACACACTCTTTGCTATCCTCTTCATTGAACAAAATATTATAAGCAATGCTCTTACAATATTTACCGTATTTCTTGTCCGTCTCATCTATTGCTGACTCATTACGTTCCCAATACAAATCCACAATCTGATTATCTTCCATTTTTCACACTCCTTTCACCCTAATACACAACAAACGGAGAGGCTTCGTCACATATATTTAAAAATTTAACTATCCAATAATCTTGCCAACAGCTGCTTTCTATTATTAATAAACATTTCCGTAACCTTGTAGCTCTCAGTTTCTTCATATGTGCAAGAACGAATCATTCCATCATCAAAGCTATAAATCTGCGCTCCCGGAATTCCCAAAAGAATAGGCGAGTGCGTGACAATAATAAATTGATTGTTCATTACATTTTAATCCTCCTCATACATCTATATAAATCCTGTAGGCTGTTTTCTATTCGATTATGCAAGCGAACAGCTCGACGCATAGCCTTTTGTCACAAAAAGAAATAAGCATCCATAACCCTCAAAAAAATTTGGATGCCTATTCTTTATTCAATCATTATTGAGGGCAATTGGTTATCGCCTCCATACCTTATTCCTTACTCATCACACTTTCCAATGCCAGCTGCACATGTCCCGGTGGAAATGGCTTTGTAATATATGCATCTGCACCATACTCTTTCCCAATAATTCATCTGTTGTATACATATATTATAATTTGCAATCACAAGAAAAACCAGCGATTCATATTCAATATAATTTTACTTTAAGTTAATTTCCAAACCCCTTACTCCAACGATTCTCCACAATGTGGGCAATATTCAGTAAATATCGGCAATTGTTCCGATAACATTCTATTACAGCTAGGACATCTCCACTTGTTAAAGCTTATACCACCACTGACGATT
>CAYWDL010000164.1:0-5061 GCA_964457015.1 uncultured Roseburia sp.
ACATATACCAGGCCATTTTCGTTATTAAGCTTAATATTCATAATCACTTTATCTTCTGACACCATCAAATCATATTCTTTTGTTTCTTCAGTGAATCTCTGATTTAACTCTGCCCCTTTAAATGTAAGTGCCTTAACACCTGCATCATTGTCATAATCATGAACGATACATAATTTATCAAAAATACCGCCAACCCATGAATCGCCACGTACTGTAAACTTAACATTTATAGTATCCTTTCCTGCAACCAGCTCTGCCGGCAATTCATAGTACTCATCATAAAACTTACCATTATTCTTATCTTCAATGGTCTCTTCCTTAAGAAGCACATCATCAATATAAATATTAAAGGTACGTCCCTGATCTGCTCCAAAATACTTGGCTAACAAGTAATTTTTCTTTGTATTGTCAACCTTCATATCATAGCTAAACCAGCCATTTTCACTCCATGCATGGCGAAAATTCAATCCATCAAATGTGCCTGCGCCCGTATGCTCACCCTTAATATTATGTAAAAGCTCATATTGGTCATTTCCCAAAGGAACACTGTCAATAGACACTCTTTCTCTTCTCTTCTTAGCTTTTTCATCAGCGATATGCTTCTGCAATGCAGCAGAATCCTTTTCAACCATATTCCAGTAAATTCCATATCTCTCTTCATGCTGCTTATAATGTGTAGAAAATACAAGGTGGTCCGCATCGGTTCCTTTCAAATGGAATGCAACACTATCTGCATCCTTAACAACATTTTCATTAATGTTAGCAATCCATCCATCCACATCACCATTATCAACTGTAATGAAATCCTTCATCGATATGTTCTTTGTAGCAATTGTAACATCAACACCTGTCTTGCTTTCTTCCATATCTTCCTTGCCAAGAGCTGCACTAAGCACAACTGGTCCATACTTAAGGCCAACACAATGCTTATTGTCATGAAGCGGATATGCCACAACCTTCATAGGAATATGAAGCTTAACCTCATCACCTGCTTTAACAGCTACTATTATGTAACCATTAACAGCATTATTTGATACTGCTTCGTCATTCACATACACAGCCATGTCTCCGGCACACCAATCAGGTTTTCTGATTGCAAGCTTAGTATTCGACGCATTTTCCTTAATCCTTATGATGGATGTTGTTGTCTGTGGAACATCAGATACCTGCTCCATCACAAATCCTTTATCTGCCCAGCAAATACTTGATGATATAAACTGATTTACAAATACTGTGTCTTCATTATGGAAATAAATGCTGTCATTGCATTTTGTAAAGTTCTCCATGCCTGTTCCTGTACAACACCAAAAGCTGTCAAATGGAGTACTGTATACCTTAAAGAATCCGGTTGCCATAGGTTGGAAGTACATGGTCATACCAGTCTTTGGATTCTGTGATGACATAATCGCATTTAAAAATGTATTCTCATAGAAATCAGCGTAACGTTTATCACCTGTAAGCTTAAACAACTCTCTTGCAAGCTTTAACATATTATATGTATTACATGTTTCACAATTGCAATTTGTTCGTTCAGCATCAAGTATTCTTGATTCACCAAAATGCTCCCATTCACTGTTACCACCAGTGATATACGAATGATTCTCAACTACTATATCAAAAAACTTACTAGCTGCATCGAAGTAGAACTTATCTTCTTCCCTACATCCCAAAGCCACATATCTATACAATGCACCTAAAAACTTTGGAATAGTTGTGTTGGCATGCTTACCATTTAGAATGTCATTACCCTTTTCAATCTCAGTAAATAAAGGTAATTCATCAAACTGATGGGCGGCAAATGCATGCTTTTCACTCTTTGTAACCTTATACAAATCATACATGGCCTCGTTCATTCCGCCATACTCAACAGCTAAGACTGTCGCCTGTGTAGCCTCATCCCACTTGGATGTTCTGTCATACACCCAGTCACCAAGCTTGGTAACAACCTCAAGTGCCTTATCTATTCCTGCTAATACATATGAAGCCGTAAGACCTGCTATTATCTTATCCATTGTGTACCAAGGTACCCAACAAGGCTTCTTATTCTCTACATTATCAAATAAGGTTTCCGGAAATGCTGATAAATATCCACTCTTTAACTGAGCCTTAGAAAGCTCTTCTACAATATATGCGAGCTTTTCCTTTAATTCCTCATCTCCTGTCTGAGCCACTGCCTGTGCAACAGCTGTCATATAATGACCAAGGGAATGCCCTCTAATCTCTGTCACTTCCCATCCCTTGTACTTTTCCTTCTTTGGACGCATATCATTAACTTCCAAGAAACCGGCAACAAGCCTGTCTGAATCAAAGGATTTAAGATAATCCAATTCCTTTTTCAAAGCATTTTCAATATATTCGTCCTGTACACTTACTTCATTCAATTTAAAATCAACAATTCTATTATCCATATCTACGTTCCTTTCAAAGCACATACTAGGTTATATTTTACCATTTATTTGCCATTTGGTAAATACAATTAAGAACATAAAACTTAAATATTTTTAAAAAAAACCGCTTGACAGTCATATCGTTTTAGTGTACTATGTACCTAGTTCACTAAAACACTTTGTATAAATGAGAGGAGGATTCGTTTGGAGTTTAAATCTAACAAACCCATCTACTTACAGGTTGTAGATGATATCAAGAAAAAAATAGTAAACGGAACACTTAAACCCGGTGACAAGCTACTGTCAACACGTGAACTGGCAATCAGTTACACTATTAATCCAAACACATCAATGAGGGTATACAGCCAACTTGAAGTCGAAGGAATTACCTTCACCAAAAGGGGGTTGGGGACATTTGTATCGGAGGACGAAGCCTTGATAAATACTATAAAACGCCAAATGGCCGAAACTATTATCAACGACTTCATTGCCGACATATCTGCAATCGGTTTTTCCAAAGAGGAACTTATTGATGTGATTTCAAAAAAATATAATTAAGAAAGGATTATGCTATGGTTATTTTAAAAAATGTGACAAAATGCTATAAACAGACAATGGCAATCGATAGTTTAACATTATCTATTGAGCCTGGAAGAATTTACGCATTACTTGGTCCAAATAGTAGTGGAAAGACTACTATAATGAAGATGATTGCCGGTCTGGCAAAACCAACATTTGGCACTATCACTTTTGACAATGTAAATATTGGCTCTTATTCCAAGTCGCAGGTTGCTTTTATGCCTACTGAAAATTATTTTCATTCATACATGACATGTAGTGATGTGGGCAAATATTATTCTGACTTTTTCACAGACTTTAATATTGAAAGATTTGAAGAATTGCTTGATAAATTCGAACTTAATAAAAAGTCAAAGGTGGGTCGTCTGTCAACAGGTATGCTTGCCAAATTAAAGCTTGCCGCTAATCTTTCAAGAGATGCAAAACTTATTATGCTTGATGAACCATTGAACGGCATCGACATTTTATCAAGAGAAACTGTAATTAATACTATTATTGACAGCTTCACACCTGAAAAAGCTTTCATTATTTCAAGTCATATTGTTGAAGAGCTTGAACAAGTTGTAGATTCAGTCATTTTCTTAGACAAGGGGCATTTGAAGGTTGAAGGTTTGGCAGAAGAATTACGTGAGTCAAAAAACATGTCATTGGTGGAGATTTATAAGGAAATATTCGGAGGTGGTTATGATGTTAAAACTAATTAAACATGAATTTATTAAGTTAAGGGTACTGTTATTATTAATAGTGTTAGCATTCATTATTTTAGAGGGGAGCTTTATATATAGCATCATCACAAAAGATGCGCGACTTACTGCTATCACTGACAATATTTTATTTGTCTGCATTATGCTTAGTTTTTGTGCCATAGCAATTGCTTCTATTTTTTTACTGAGAAGAGACATAAATAACAAGACAGGATATTTGACCTTTATGACACCTAATAAAATTTCAAGCATTGTTATTTCAAAATTAGCTTGCGCTTTGTTATCTGTCATCGGAGTAATGACTATTAGTGGTATTATATTAAAAATCAATCATCCTATGATCGAAAAAAACTATGAAATTTACGGAGATTATAGGTTTTTTACATATGATTTGTTTACAATACTAGATTTTGAAGAAGCAAATATAATTGAATTATTGGAATTTGCACTTCCATTCCTCTTCTTCTATTTAGCACTTGTAGCTACATTGTACCTTGCAACAACAATTAGTACCACAATTTCAAAAAACAGTATGTTCTATGTTGTAGCACTTGTGATTTCACTGGGATTCATTTTTATATTAAGTGCTATTTATGAAAACTTTTTGGAAATGACATCTAGTGGATATGGTTTAATGCTTACGTTTGATGATCCATTTAATCGTTACGGTTTATTACCGGGTATATTTAGAACATATAACTATGATATACATAAACATTTTATTTATAACCTACCTATTGATATATTACAGTTAGCTATATGTGCCGGTTGTGTATGGGGAAGTTCTGAGATAATTGAAAATAAAATGGATATGTAGTTTATTTGAGCCTAGTCGCAGAGCTTGACTACGTCAATCTCTACACGGCTTTCGCCAACTAACGCAAAACTTTGAGCTCTATAAAAACAAATAAAAAGGTCACAAAAGTTGTGACCTTTTTATTTATTTTTTCAAGCAACTACGTTGCTTGGCTCAAAGCTTCGCGTTAGTTATTAATCAACTTGCTTTCTTCGTTGTTCCAGCTATAAAGCTTTCTGATGTCGTTACCAACTACTTCTAATGGATGTTCAGCTTCAAGCTTTCTCATAGCCTTGAAGTGTGCCTGTCCACCAGCTTCTGACATATCTAATAAGAAGTCTTTTGCAAATGTACCATCCTGGATATCAGAAAGTACTTTCTTCATAGCCTTCTTTGTTTCTTCTGTGATAATCTTTGGTCCTGTTATGTAATCACCGTATTCAGCTGTGTTAGATACTGAGTATCTCATTCCAGCGAAACCTGACTGGTAAATAAGGTCTACGATGAGCTTCATCTCATGGATACATTCGAAGTATGCATTTCTTTCATCATAACCAGCTTCTACTAATGTTTCGAAACCAGCCTTCATAAGTGC
>CAYWDL010000165.1:0-5041 GCA_964457015.1 uncultured Roseburia sp.
TGTATATATACAATATGTATAATGTGTATATCGTATATATACAATAATAGTTTGTGTTACACACAAACTATTATTGCTCTGCGAATATGCGCACTTCGCGATAATGAAAATAATTGCTTCGCAATTTCGCTCAGGCGCAAAGATTGTTGCAAATGGAACTAAAGTTCATTATGCAACAATCTATCATGAACTATTATAATAGAGGTGACATATGGACATTATTATTTCAAACTCCACAGGTGAACCAATTTACACGCAGATTACATCTCAGATTAAGACCATGATTATGACAGGAGAACTTAAGGAAGGGGACGCTCTTCCATCCATGCGTAATCTGGCAGCACAGCTTAGAATTAGTGTCATTACAACAAAGAGAGCCTATGAGGACCTTGAAAGGGATGGGTTTATCGAATCCTATACAGGTAAGGGAAGCTTTGTAAAGGCGCAGAATACTGAGCTCTTAAGAGAAGAGAATCTTCGACAAATTGAAAGTCTGTTTTTGGAAGCAAAGGAAAAAGCAAGAATAGCTAATATTTCTAATGAAGAATTAAAGGAAATGTTAGATATTATATGTGAAGATTAATGGGAGCATAATGTGAAAAATTTCATTGATATGCAAATTTTTCACATGGCTATTTGTGCCGAAGCGTCACAAATTAGCCTTGATGCGACAGCAGAAATCGTGATACGACTTTCTGCTACGTGATTCCTGCGCTACGCTTCGGAATGGAGGATAATATGACAGAATATAGTAACGCTATAGAAATACGTGATCTTACGGTTAAGTATGATGGATTTACATTGGATAATGTAAGCTTCGATGTGCCAAAGGGAAGTATTATGGGATTTATTGGGCAAAATGGTGCCGGAAAGACCACGACTATAAAGGCATTGTTGAACATTATTAAAAGAGATAGTGGCTCTATTAAGATGTTTGGTCTTGATAATATTAAGGATGAATTGGAAATTAAAGAGCAGATTTCGGCAGTTTTTGATACCATACCATTTCAGGAACAGCTAAATGCTACTAATTTAGATAGAATTTTGAGGGGTGTATATAAGGAGTGGAGCAGTGATACATTTAAGGGATATCTTGACCGTCTTGCTCTTCCGAGTAGAAAGAAGATTGGTTCGTTTTCGAAGGGTATGAAGATGAAGCTTCAGATTGCAGTTGCATTGTCTCATAATGCAAAGCTTCTTATTATGGATGAGGCAACAACAGGTCTTGACCCGGTTGTTAGAAATGAATGTCTTGATATGTTTTTGGAGTATTTGCAGGATGAGAATCATTCCATACTTATGTCCTCACACATTACAACGGATCTTGAAAAGGTTGCAGATAGTGTAACATTTATCCATAAGGGAAAGCTTCTTTTAACAGGAGATAAATACGATGTTTTGGAGCAGCACGGAGTGATAAAGTGTAAGAAGGCTGATTATAAAGAAGTTTCACCTGAGGATATTATAAGTGCTAGAATAAATGATTTTGGTGTGGATGTTATGGTTAAGGATAAGGCAATGTGTAAACGTAAATATTCAGGGCTCACATTGGATGATACTACTTTGGAAGAAATTATGCTTTACTATGTAAATGCTGATAAGAAGGAGTGGTGTTAATGAAGGGACTTATTTATAAGGAATGGTGTCTTGGAAAGAAAACATTTATGCTGTTTTTGACTATTTCTATGGTATTTACAGTTCTTGGTATATTGGTTTTCTTAAGTACTATTTGTGGTAATTTAAAGACTTGGCCGGAAAACGAACCTGGAAGTATAACTGTATTGGCTAATGTGTTTTTTTACGTACCATATGCCATAATGCTGTTTGCAGTTACTGCAGTTAATCAGGGAATATTTATGGACTATTCCTCAGGTTGGATGAAATATAGCTACACTATGCCACAAAAGCCAAGTGTGATAATGGGCTCAAAATACATATATGGATTGCTTGTATTAGCAGGCACATTTGTGTTTGGTTTGATAAATGCAGGCGTTATTAGTTTGATGTCCGGTGAACCATTTACAGTGGAGTTATTTAGAAACCTTGTTGTTATATTGGTTGCGGCAATATGCGAATTAGCCGTGGCAACACCATTGGTAATATTAGTAAAGAATAATAGAATGCTTTCAGCCGTTGCTGCGGTTTTTGTGATGGGAGCATATATTCTTTTGGGGTACGTAATGGTAACGCTTGATGAAAAGTATCCTGGTAAGATGGAGAAAATACTGGAAAGCTTTTTTAATAAAGCTATGACTACTATTGCGATGTGGTCAGTGTTAATAATTGTCATTGTGCTAGCTATAAGCTATCTTGCATCAGTTAAATTGTATCAAAGGAGGGAGAAGTAATGTTAGGATTAATATATAAGGATTTATTAGTGTTAAAAAAAGAAATATTACTCAACCTTGTTGTAATGGTACTTTTTGCTGCTGGCATGGATACAATGATAACCTTGTTTGCACCGGATGGCAGTGAGCAGATGACAATGTTTCTTGAGGCTATAGCATATTTATTTGTTTTCATTGATTTAGGTGGTCTTCAGAACAATTTATATGAAGGCGATGAAAATGTATATTACAGTTCTTTTGTGATTTCGTCGCCTTTGGGGAAAGAAGGACAGGTACAGTCTAAATACTATTTGACACTTATTATATCTTTTGTTGGATTAGCCTTTGGAATGATAAATGATATGATATTGTCTATAATGTTAGGCTATAATCATTCTGGAATGAGTATATATGTGACATTGTTCTTTGTGCAGATTTTTTTAAGAGCCATAGATACACCATTTCTCATTAGATACGGTCAAAAGTATGGTAAGAATATTAAGCTGATAATGATATCAGTAGGAGCATTTTTATTTATAGTTTATGGACTTTTTGGGCCGTTGCCAAAGGGCGGAATACAGACGATTATAGAAACTGTTGCGAATTGGCTTTACGGAATGGAAGATATGTCAGTAGCTATGATGGGCGTGGTCGCCATATTTCCATATATGTCAGTGGTGGCATTTTATATATCTTATAAGGTGTCTGTGAAAATGTATCTTAAGGGGGTGGCATGTTATGAGTAATAAAAAACAATTAGTGTTATTTTTGATAATATGCCTGCCTGTAACATGGCTTCTTGGTTGGTATGCTGATAGTTTAAACGACGGAGATATTATAACTCCTTTATCAAATGCTGTATCATTTGTATCGTGCCTGATACCTGCAGTGGCGGCTATGATATGTGCAATTGTTTCAAAAGAGGGCATTAGTAGTCTGAATATTACACCAAAGCTTGCTTCGAATGTAAAGCTATATTTGGTTACTATTTTGGTCGCGCTATTAATTAGTATACTTGATGCACCGCTAATTATGTGCGTTTTCTTTAAGGATATTGCGTGGGTTAATCCTGACATATCTGTTGCAGTAATGATTTTTCAGGTATTGATAGCAGTAGCAATGGGCTGTGTGCAGTTTTTTGTTCTTATGGGTGAGGAGATTGGCTGGATGGGATTCTTATTTCCAAAGCTTGAAAAATTGTGTGGAATGAATTTGGCATTGGTATTTACCGGCATTATTCGTGGCTTATGGCATATGGTAATGCTTATGGGTAATGATGATTTTGCAAAGAATTTTATAACACTTATGCTGACAAATATTGTAGGTGGATGCCTGCTTGTACTTTTGACAAAGAAAAGTGGTTCGGTTGTACCTGCATCAGTTTTCCATGCATTGAATAATGCATTACCAGGTGTGATGTATAGCTTTATAATTATCGATCCTATAATGTATGAAAAGCACGAGAATGTAATAGCTTATGTATCGTACATACCTTATGTGATAATAATGATGATTTGTTGGATTTTATTAGTAAAAAGAAATGAAGAAAGATAGAAAAGTAGGCGGCTCCTTCGGAGTCGCCTAACTTTATGCTATTCAGCTTTTGGAGCTGGTTTTTCTTTTCCGTAATATGTGATACCAAGAGCACCAGGACCTGCGTGTGTACCGATACTTGGGCTGATATCGTTAATGATAACGTTTGTAAACTTAGTAGAAGACTTGATCATTTCAGCAACAGCCTTTGCATCCTCTAAACAATTACCATGTAAAATACCAACAGGTAAGGAGTAATCTGTGTTTTCGTCAACAGTAGCAACCATACGTTCAACAAGTGTGCTAAGAGATTTCTTTCTTCCACGAGTTTTTCCATCTGAAAATAAACCGCCTTCATTATGGATAACAAGGAATGGCTTGAAGTTTAAAGCGCTACCAACTAAAGCAGTAGTTTTGCTTACACGGCCGCCTCTAAGTAAGTGGAATAAATCGTCAACAGTAAGCTGAACATTGATGTGGTTCTTCATTTCTTCAATAGCATTTACGATTTCGTCGTAAGATGCACCATTAGCCTTCATCTCATTAGCTCTGATAACCATAATTGTTTCGCCTAAAGAAACGCTAAGGGTATCAATAACAGTGATTTTAGCATCTTCGTATTCTTCTAACAATTCATTTGCAACCATAACAACATTATTGTAGCTGCTGCTAAGAGCAGATGAGAATGCAATGTGGATAATATCCATACCTTTGTCTAAAATAGCACGGAAGGTATCTTCGATAACAGCGGGATTGTTAGCCTGTGACTGTGGAAGCTCACCATTCTTCATACGCTCGTAAAATTCTGCTGGTGGCATATGTAACTCGTCACCATATACTGTATCTCCAAATGAATAGTACTGTGGAATAATAGCAGTACCATATTTTTCAATATACTCCTTTGGCATGTCTGAATTTGAATCAGTTGTAATACAAAATTCTCTCATAAATAAAACCTTTCCTTTGTTAATAGAATAATTTGACTTTCGAACTATTACAGTTTACCATAAATACTGGAAAAAATCAATAGTTGTTAAAAATTACTTTTATTTACGAAAGTGTCATATTGAATCTTCAATTCGCAAAGTATTTTTTTGTGTGTGGCGTTAATAACAGTTTATATTTATGCGAGTTTGTGTAAGCGTTGCTTTATATCATTTTTGTGTTGCACTGACTTAGAA
>CAYWDL010000166.1:0-5022 GCA_964457015.1 uncultured Roseburia sp.
TATTGTATAAGAACATAACCTCTTCGTGATTCTTACTTATACGAAGATTAATATCCTCCGAGTATTCACCCATCGCAAGAATCTTTTCTGCTGATATCTTTCCCAGCTCTTTCTTGACTTCATCCATCTTCTCGTCAACTATCAGAGAAAGCTCTTTTTCAACTTCCTTCCTTATAATCTCCTGAGCAACCTCAGAAAACTTTCCATCACTAAAAAACTTTTCTTGTGTATTGTCCTTTGAAAATTGCTCCGTAAATATAAAACTTACTGCAATTACTATTGCACCAATAATTACAAGACATATCTCTAAAGCACCCATTGCTTCCTGATTCCTTTCATCCTAATCGTCTAGACTTTCATATCAAATGTAGCTCTCTTCTTTAAGATAACCTTTCCATCCTCATCCTCAGAATCATCCTTATCCTCGCGCTTTTTCTGAGAAAAATACTCATTTTTGCCCTTTTCCTTGGCATCGTACTTCTGCTGATTATAATCTGCATCATCCTTCTTACGAACATCCTGCAGTCTGTGTTCAACTTCTTTTTTCAAAGTTGTCTGCGCATTAGACTGAGCCACATATGCTTTATTATCTTCCTGATGCTTAATTCCCGACATATCCTGAGTTCTCTGGACCGTCGCCTGCATCATTACCGGCTTAATCATCATATAACCACCTTCTTTTTAGAAAGGCAATGCCTTAATTTCGCCACGATCCTTCTTGTACATTACGTGACTTAATCGTTCATGTATTAAAATATAATCCTCAGATATAGATACCTTTGTTCCCGGATTAATATCCTTTATTATCTTAATATTGGCCGCCTTATTTGTTTCAAGCTCATTAAGTAAGCTCTCATATTCCTTTGTCATTATCTTAATTTCAGAATCAAGCTTGATTACTGTCTTTGTGGTACTTGCAATCAATGGTACCTTTTCCTCTTCAAGCATACCTAATTCTTTCTTTTTTCTAAGGGCAAGTAATACCTTATCAAGCTTATCCTTTTCCTCAGCTTTTTCAGAAATTGTCTGTTTAAGGTAATTTACTCTATCCTTAACAGCCGGGTCAGTACCAACCTCAACAGCTGTTGTTGTTCCCATTGGTGAACCAATGGTTGTAGCCTCAATAAGAACTGATGACCTTGTATTTCCACCAATGATACTTCCATTCTTACCTCTTACATAAATATCACCCTTAGCTGAAACATCACTATGTAATATGCTGTCTGTTTCAATATATCCTTCCGCAACAACATTTGCACTTTCAATAAACTTTGAAATAACATTTCCGCCTGCTTTAATAGTCCCCTTTGCCATTCCCTGAATACCGCGGTGTAAGATAACATCTCCACCAGCTTCAATTGCTGCTCCCTCAACTACACCAAATATTTCTACATTGCCCTCTGCCTTAAGTGTAAATCCTGTTCTGACATTACCCATTACAGTAACACTGCCACTATAATCAATATCCCCCGTGGAATTATCTACATCTGCAGGAACATTATAATTATCAGATACGAATACTCTGTCACCTTCAAGTATTACGTGGCCATCAACCTTTGAATACATCTCAAGCCCATCTTCAGATAATTCAATATTATTACCATGCTTTAACATCAATCTTTTTACCGTAACTGGTGCTATCTGATTGCCACATACATCCTTTCCCGGAGTTCCCGGATCAGCCGGTATAAGCACTGCAAGCAAGTCACCTTTCTTTATATGATTAATATTATCAAGCTGATGGAAGTCAACTGTACCATCCTCATTTAAACGAGGTTTGGCCTTTCTATCAACATTAAACTTATAATCAATAACTGCATCATGACCGTTTACTGCCGGCTTTCCCTTTGCAATAACCATATTCTTACAATATTCAGGGTCTTCAATATGCTTCTTTATCATCACATCGATGATACCGTTTGTAATCTTTTTATTACGAAGCTCCTGATATATCTCTGTTTCACTAAGATTATCTCCATCACCACTAGGGGCATAAAACTTCACCACCGCATACATTTTATCCGGTGTAATTTTAATATCCATCTTTTCGTCGATTTCATATGATGTTTTCACAGTAATCCTAACATCTGTAACCTCTTTTGCATTATTGATTGCATCATTGATTACCTTGATATCGAAATCTTCAATTTTCTGTTGACGAAGATATTCCAATACTTCATCAATGTTCAACTTTTCACCGCCGTTTTGTGCAGGATAAACTCTCATCATTACACCACGTTCGCTCATGAAAAGTCTGAAAAAGCTATTTGTGTATTCCATCTGAAACTGTCCCTCTCAATTAATCTCTAAATATAGTATCTGCATAATCACCCAGCTTAAGCTTCATCTTCTGCAAAGCCTTTGTATGTAACTGAGATACTCTTGATTCCGTAACCTCTAAAACCTTGCTAATTTCCTTTAATGTAAGCTCTTCATAATAATAAAGAACAACTACCTTTTTTTCTTTATCTGTAAGGCCTTCCAAAGCCTCAACTATCATTTGTTTTAATTCTGTCTTTTCAACCATCGTTTCAGGTTGTTCATACGGGACATTCTTTGCTGGCTCAATTCCTTTATCGCCACTTGTCTCCATAAATTCGTCAAGCGAAACTACATTTGTAACATTCGCCTGCCCCTGCCAATTTATGTACTCTTCCTCACTAATACCAAGTTCCCTGGCTATCTCTTCATCAGTAGCAGGTCTTCCCATTTCAGCCTCTACCTTAGTCATAGCCGCATCAATCTTCTTCTGCTTCTGTCTAAGCGAACGCGGTATCCAGTCCATCTTTCGAATTTGGTCCAATATAGCACCACGAATTCTTAAACTTGCATAGGTTTCAAACTTAATCCCCTTACCATAATCAAATTTATCAATTGCATCGATGAGTCCAAATATACCATAACTTACCAGGTCATCGTACTCAACATTATACCCCAGGTACATACTTAATCGTCCTGCCACAAATTTGACCAAAGGTGCATATTCAATTATAATTTTTTCTCTTATTGCGGGCGAATTTGTCTTCACATAGCTTTCCCACAATTTATTTTTTTCAGCCTCTGTCATCTTTAGGTCTCCAATATTCTATTTATTCATTTGTTTCTTCCTTAACAGTTGCACCATCTTCATCCTCATCCGATGCTTCCCCGTCGCCTTCTGTATCCTCAGTAGTCTCTTCATCTTCCTCCACAGTAACTATCAGGAAGGTATTTGCTACCCATTTAAGTATTAATCCTACAACATAAGAACCCACAAGCACGGATAATATTATTACCAATGCTTGTGTAGGTTCATACTTATTTGTAATTGTTACCACTGAAGCAACAAAGGTCACAAACAATGCAACTATCGCCGGAATATATTTCGTGCGATCTACCATTTTGCACCTCTTATATCACTTTTATTGGTTTACCGACTGCTTTTATAGTATAATCCCCGGTCAAAGAATCTAATACTACAGTACGACCATAATTCAATCCGGTATCCTCTGCCAAAATAGGTATGTTAAGTTCGTCTAGTTTTTCTTTTACAGCTTCAACATTTTTCAACCCTATATTGAGATTATCCGAACCTTTATTGGCAAAACTGAACATTTGAGCTCCTCCTGCGATCTTAGCAACAATCCTCTTTGTAGGTGCTCCCATTTCATTCATAATTCTAATCGTCTCAGCAATGCCAGTATCTGCAAACTTTGCAATATTTGCATTATTTCTAATTTCTTTACTGTTAGGTAACATCACATGCGCCAGTCCGCTAATTTTCGTGACCGGATCATATAATGCCACTCCTACGCAGGACCCAAGTCCTAATGTGGTAAGACTGTCAGGCTCTCTGCATACTTTCAAATCAGCCATTCCAACTTTAATAATCTCACCCATAACTAAACGCCACCTAACTATAATCCTAATGAACTCAATATTACATCATATGATTCTAGTTCAGGTACTAAAAGAAAATATCCGTTAATATTACTTTCTTCATCAAACTGAGTTTCAATTAAAAGAACTTTATCACCAATTTTACTAAATTCTATAGCGGGTATACTCAAAATTGCTCCGGCCATATCAACCTGTAATGTTGGCACACTTGAAACAATTGTAAGCTTTGTTAAATCTGACAAAGCAGAAAGATATGCACCTGTAATAATATTACCAATTTCATTAAGTGCAGACAACTCCAACTCATCAAAATCGTATATATCCTTTTCCTTGGCTCCATCTCTTTTTAACACCGCATTGACAAGCTTTCCCGCTGAATCTGTATCAAGCAGGAACATCATCATACCATTGACATCACCTTCAAGTGAAAGTAAAATTCCTACCATTACCTGTTCCTCATCACCTATTATACCTGTAATTTCGGAAAAACCTGCTAAATTAACCTTTGGAACTCGCATATCAATTCGTGCATCAAGTAACTTTGAAAGTGCTGTTGTTGCATTTCCTGCACCGATATTACCTATCTCTCTCAATACATCGAACTGTACCGATTCCATATTATCCAAATCTATCTTAGCCATATTAACCTTTCCTTTCTACAATTATTACACAATATCAAGTACTCCGTTAATATTAAGAATTGTAATAAGTTCATCTCCTTGTTTTCCAATAGAAGATATGTACTTACTCTTCTCATCTTTCATATCAGTTTGTGCTTTTTCAATTGAATCACTGTCTAATGTAACTACTTCTTTTACCTGATCAACAATCACACCAATTGCTCCCTGACTTTC
Organism: uncultured Roseburia sp.; assembly: GCA_964457015.1. Classification (GTDB taxonomy): domain Bacteria; phylum Bacillota; class Clostridia; order Lachnospirales; family Lachnospiraceae; genus SVEL01. Next base: position 4,734 of record CAYWDL010000166.1, read on the forward strand.
CGGTTTAAGAATAATAATTCTTGTCTTATCTGTCAAAACATCTTCTTCTAACTCAAATTTCTTTCTTAAACTCATTACCGGGATAATCTCACCACGGAGGTTGATTACACCATTAAACCATTTCTGAGCTTTTGGTACTCTTGTAATCTTCTGCATTCTGACAATATTATCAACATACTTTATATCAATACCAAACTGTTCTACACCCATCTTAATAACTATGTACTGGGTTGTATCTGTTCCAATTAACTTATTGTCCATAATCGTACCTCCACTACACTAATGTGTT
>CAYWDL010000167.1:0-4995 GCA_964457015.1 uncultured Roseburia sp.
CGTCTATCTTACGGGCAAATACTACGATCTCTTTGCCCATTCCAAGTCCCGCCGCGCCGCCGCCGATATAGATATAAGGGCGCTTCGCTTGCGAAATGAGCGCCGCCGCGTCGTCTATTTGCGTATCGCTCGCTTTCGGCAAAGGATTCTTTTCCACCACCCCTTTTTCCACGAACTCGAACGTAGCCGTTTGCACGTCCTTAGGCACGTCCACCAATACGGGGCCGGGACGGCCCGATTTCGCGATCGCAAACGCCGAGCGAAGAGTATCCGCAAGATCTTCTATTTTAGACACGAAAAAATTATGTTTCGTGATGGGTAGCGTCACGCCCGTAATATCGATCTCTTGGAAGCTGTCCCGCCCGATCAAAGAGCAAGGCACGTTCCCCGTGATCGCCACCAAAGGGATAGAATCGAGCATCGCCGTTGCGATCCCCGTTACGAGATTGGTTGCGCCCGGACCGCTCGTTGCTAGACAAACGCCCACCTTGCCCGTCGCGCGGGAATACCCGTCCGCCGCGTGCGCCGCGCCCTGTTCGTGCGCGGTCAAAATATGGTTCAATTCGTCTTTATACTTATAAAGCGCGTCGTAGATGTGGATGACCTGTCCACCGGGATAACCAAACACGTCGGTAACGCCCTGTTCTATCAACGTTCTTACAATTATTTCAGCACCGTTTAATTTCATAAGTTTTTCTCCTTTAATTAGATCTCAACGCCCCGTTCACCGCCGACACCAACGCTTTGATGGACGACGTCATAATATCGCTATGGATTCCCGTCCCCCAATAGGTCTTTCCCCTTGCGGTAATGCAAACGTACGAAGCCGCTTTCGACGAAGATTTCTCTTCCAAAGCGTGTTCTACGTAACTTTCGAGCGTAAACGCTTTGCCCGTAGCAAGGCGGATCGCGTTGCTCACGCAGTCAAGCCGTCCGTTGCCTTCCACTTCCACGGTTTGCGTCTTTCCGAGATATTCGATCTCGACTTTGGATTACGATACGGCGGCTAATATTGGAAATGTTACCGGATATGAATCTGCATTTACGGCGGAAGGAGCTTTGATAAATAAGCTCGCGGTGTGTGAAGGATATTCAGAGGCGTTTTTATTGTTATGCTGGACAACAGGAATTGATGCAAGAATTATTGAGGGTACCGGTAATGGTGGTGCGCATGAGTGGAATGTTGTAAAAATTGATGGTAAATGGTATCAGATAGACGTAACATTTGATGACCCTCTTGTTAATAACACAATTGATACGACAGGGGGGAATATGTCATATGACTATTTCCTGTTGACAACGGCTGATATGTGTGCTGATCATACAATATCATCCTGCTATAATGATACATTGCCGTCTTGCACATCTACAGATTATTATGAATATGCAAAGCAATGTACATTGGATTTTAAGCTAGGTGACACTCCGTATGTGATTATAAGCAATTATGAGCAGGCAAAAACTGCTGTGGCTTCATATAATTACCAAGGAATAAAGGAGTTTGCGTTTGTGTATGCAGAGGGAATTCTTGATGCAAACACATTATATCAGACAGTATGTGATGTAACAGTAAACAATCTCAGCTATTATGGCGGAGGAAGGTCTGTAAGTGCATCGGGAAGTTATATGAATACGATAGGCTATACGATTGCCATTGTAAAATTAACTATAAGTAATTAGTATTTGAATGAGGAAAGAAACAATGAAAAAAGGTCAAATTGTATCAGGTATGATAGAAGAATTAAAGTTCCCTAATAAGGGGATTTTAGTTTGTGAAGACGGAGAAAAAAAGACGAGAGTTATTGTTAAGGGAACCTTGCCGGGACAAAGGGTTGAAGCGCAGATTAATAAAAAGCGTTCAGGCAATTGCGAGGCCAGACTTCTTAATGTAATGGAGAAATCGTCATTGCAGTCTGTTAATGCTGAATGTCCACATTTTGGCCAGTGTGGTGGCTGTGTATATCAGGATATTCCGTATGAAGAGCAGCTTAATCTAAAAAGGGATATGGTAAAGCACATTATTGATGAAGTGTGCGAAGATTATGAGTTTGAGGGTATTATTGGTAGCCCTGAAAGCGCTTGTTATAGAAATAAAATGGAATTTTCTTTTGGAGATGAGTTTAAGGACGGCCCATTGGCTCTGGGACTCCACAAAAAAGGAAGCTTTCATGATATTGTTTCGGTATCCAATTGCAAGATAGTAGACAATGATTACAATCTTATTCTAAAGGCAGTTCTTGAATATTTTAAAGACAAAGACGTGGCATTCTATCATAAGATGAAGCATACAGGATATTTAAGACATTTACTTGTTAGAAGAACCAAGAAAACTGAAGAAATAATGGTTGACTTGGTTACGACCTCAAAGTGGAATGAGTGTGGTATGTCTTTGGAAATGTCCGAGGATGATATGCTTGAAGAATTGAAAAACAGGGTGTTATCACTTAATTTGAATGGAAAAGTGGCAGGATTTTTGCATACATGTAATGACAGCTTATCAGATGTTGTACAGAGCGATAAGACAGATGTGTTGTATGGTTGTGATTTTATAATCGAAAGTATTTTGGGCTTGAATTTTAAGATTTCGCCATTTTCATTTTTTCAGACCAATTCCTTGGGAGCAGAGGTCCTATATGAAAAGGCAAGAAGCTATGTAGGTGAAACTAAGGATAAGGTAATATTTGATTTATACAGTGGAACAGGAACAATAGCGCAGATGCTTGCCCCTGTGGCTAAGTCAGTAACAGGTGTTGAGATTATTGAAGAAGCGGTGGAGGCTGCAAAGGTTAACGCAGAACTCAACGGATTGACTAACTGTAGCTTTATAGCAGGCGATGTATTAAAGGTCATTGATGAGCTTTCGGACAAGCCGGATTTAATTGTTCTTGACCCTCCTCGGGATGGTATTAATCCAAAAGCACTTTCAAAAATCATAGATTTTGGGGTAGACAAATTGGTTTATATTTCGTGTAAACCTACTAGCTTGGCTAGAGACCTTGTGATGCTGCAGGAGAGAGGATATAAGGTTGATAAGATATGCGCAGTGGATATGTTTCCGCATACAACCCATGTTGAGACGGTTTGTTGCTTAAATAAGAAGAGCTAATTGGCAGCAGCAGAGTTATACGTGCTCTCAATGCAGTTAATCTTGCAGACTTTCTTGCAGATTTAAGGAGAACCAGCTTTGATATGGTTGTGGACACCATGTATGAGACTGAAAAAGATTTAAAGGTTATCTATCGAGAGACTTCGGAGGGAGGACTTGTTAAGTTGTCAATAAGTGATGGAGGTTTATTAAATTGTCAGTAATTAATTCAAAATTTAAGGAAAAATTAGTAGAGACATTAAAAGCCGTACTTCCAATACTAATAATAGTATTGCTTTTATGTTTTACGATTGCACCTATTCCACCTAGTGTTCTGGTGACATTTCTTATTGGTGCAATTATGTTGATAGTCGGTATGATATTTTTTAATGTAGGTGTGGAGCTGTCTATGACTCCTATGGGTGAGCGAACAGGTTCGATTATCACCAAATCCAAAAATATATTCATAGTAATTTTAATAAGCTTTATTATGGGCTTTGTAATTACTATATCGGAGCCTGATTTGCAGGTGCTTGCACAGCAGGTTCCGTCGATTCCAAATAGTACACTTATTTTTGCTGTGGCATTTGGAGTTGCGGTGTTTTTGGTGTTGGCAATTCTGCGTATGTTGTTTAGAATTGCTTTGTCACATTTGCTCCTGATATTTTATGCTATTGTTTTCATATTAGCATTTTTTGTTCCAAAGGACTTTTTGTCAATAGCTTTTGATTCGGGTGGTGTTACAACCGGACCCATGACAGTTCCGTTTATAATGGCGTTTGGTGTGGGTATCGCCGCAATTCGAAGCGATGAGCATGCTGCAGATGACAGCTTTGGTCTTGTTTCAATGTGTTCAATAGGTCCGATTTTGGCAGTGCTTATTCTTGGGTTGATATACAAACCGGGTTCAACGGAGCAGGTTTCCGAGTCAATACCAATTATAGATAATACAGTTGATATATGGGCATTGTTTACAGAAGAATTACCAAACTATATTAAAGAAATGGCGTTTTCTCTTCTTCCTATAATTGTATTTTTTGGTCTTTTCCAATTAGTTGCAAGAGATATTACCAAAAGAACCCTTATTAAGATAGGCGTTGGTTTGGTCTATACATACATTGGTCTTGTATTGTTTTTGACAGGTGTAAATGTAGGTTTTATGCCGGCAGGTAATTATCTTGGACATACAATAGCAGAGCTTCCATATTCATGGATTATTGTTCCAATTGGTATGATTATTGGTTACTTTATAGTTTTGGCAGAGCCGGCGGTGTTTGTGTTGACAAAACAGGTTGAGGAGATAACATCCGGCGCAATATCTGCAAAAGCCATGGGAAGAAGCTTGTCCATAGGTGTTGCAGTGTCAGTAGGACTGGCGATGATTCGTGTACTGACAGGAATATCAATATTATGGTTTATGGTTCCGGGTTATTTGATTGCTTTGGTAATTACATTTTTTGTTCCAAAGATATTTACTGCCATTGCATTTGACTCCGGTGGAGTTGCTTCAGGTCCTATGACGGCCACATTCCTTTTACCGTTTGCAATGGGAGCATGCGAAGCATTGGGCGGAAATATAATAACAGATGCGTTTGGCATAGTTGCAATGGTTGCTATGACACCGCTTATAACAATTCAGGGAATGGGACTTATAGCTAAAATTAAAGAGCATAAGCTTCATAAGTCAGCCGCAATTGAAAAGATTACTCCTGCTGGAGAAATCTATGATGATATCGAAATTATTGAACTGTAACCTTGAACACAATGCTTTAGAAATGAGGATTATATGGGAAATTTATATTTAATGACGACAATTGTCAATCGAAAAGATGCCAATAGATATGTAGAAGCTTTCGAGAAAAACAACCTTCATGTTATGTATCTGACTCTTGGAAGGGGTACTGCTGCCA
>CAYWDL010000168.1:0-4992 GCA_964457015.1 uncultured Roseburia sp.
AAGGTACATTATATCCACAGGATATAGGTGCTTCTGCTATTCACTGTGACAACTGGTGGACATGGGAAGATTACTGGATTACAGATCCATGGATCGTTGACAATCAGGTAATTTTTGTACCATACTTGATGCCTCATACAGATGACGCTCAGGGTGGTAACTATATCGCTACAATGGATATGGGTGGTATTTCTCCATTCACAAAGTATCCTCGTGAAGCTTATGAATTGCTTAAGTTCATGACTTGGGGTGCTGAAGGTTGGTCATACAAGATTAAGCATTATCCAGATCTCTACGAAGAATCAACAGGCGGTGACAGATTAGTTTCTAAGAATCATTGTCCAATCACATTGGATTCTGATGTTTGGGCTGAATTTATTAAGTGGCATCCAAACAGTGAAACAGGTGACGCTACAGTAGTAGATTTATATGGTGAAGCATATGACAGATCATCATACTTTGATTACTTCATGAAGGAAGTTCAGGCAAGTACATGGGTATGCTACGGTGGTCAGCAGATTCCAGGTTTCGATACATGGTTACAGAACATTTACTTCGGTAACGATGGTCAGCAGGATTATGGTTACTCAGGTGGTTTAGGTATTGAGCAGGCTGTTATTTACGGTGGTGTTGATGCTAACGACTTCTATATCCAGCTTCAGGAATCAGGTAACCAGATTAACAAAGAAAAACTTCAGGAAATCGAGGATTACTTACAGTAAGATTTGATTCTGAATAAATTAAGGCGCTACATATAATGTAGCGTCTTTTTTTGAGTAAAAAAATATAAATTTATCAAAAATATACCATTTTGTTTATGTGTAAAATGTGATATTATAATTTCAAAGAAAGTTATTCGGAGGTATGAGCAAATGGCTATAAAAGACATTTCAAAGGTCCAGGTTGGAGATATGATATTGAAATATCAGATTGAAGAGGACTTTAATACAGCAGGTTTTTCAATTTATCCGGCAGATATGGAGGAGCATGATAATAAATCAAAGTTTTATAGAATCAATTCAATGGTTCAGATGAAGCTTGTGGGTGACAAGTATCCTAATTGTTATGGACATGGTTCATCTATGAGAAATGGAGAGTCATCTAATTTTCTAGATTATCAGAGTCAGATAGTTGAGGAAACTGATGAGAAGACTGTAGTAAAAACATTTCTTAGAGATAACAGAGGATATGATGTTATTCATATGGTTACATATTATGAGGGTGATTTGAGCTTTGAGATGAAAAATATTATTAAGAATAATTCGGATAAGCCTATTACTCTTGAAATGCTTTCAAGCTTTGAACTTGGTAATATTACACCATTTATTGATGGTGATTCACCGGATAGTCTGCTTGTACACAGACTTAGAAGTAAATGGAGTCATGAAGGAAGGTTGTATACAGAGAGTGTTGAAGATATGCAGCTTGAACCATCCTGGTCTACATGGGCGGTAAGTACGGAGAGATTTGGTCAGACAGGTTCTATGCCAGTTAAAAAGTATTTTCCGTTTGTTGCAGTAGAGGATACACAGAATGAGGTATTATGGGGTGTTCAGCTTGCGCATGAAGCGTCTTGGCAGATGGAAATATACAGACAGGATGATGCATTACATCTTTCAGGTGGATTGGCAGATAGAGAATTTGGACATTGGACAAAGATATTAAAGCCGGGTGAAAGCTTTGAGACACCATATGCTATTGTAAGTACATGTCATGGTGGCGGTATTGATATGATTTGCCAGAGACTTACAAAGGCTGGTGAGAAATATCTTGAGGATATTCCTGAGTCAGAACAGCATTTACCTATAATTTTCAATGAGTATTGTACTACATGGGGTTGCCCTTCACATGAGAATATTACAGGAATCGTTGAAGCTATTAAGGATAAGGGCTTTGAGTATTTTGTAATTGACTGTGGATGGTTTAAGGAAGATGGTATTCCTTGGGATATCAGTATGGGTGATTATAATATTTCAGATACATTGTTTAAGGACGGCTTGCAGAAAACGGTTGACCTTATTAATGGTGCAGGAATGAAGGCTGGTATCTGGTTTGAAATAGATAATATTGGACCTGCGGCAAAGGCATATGATATAACAGAACATCAGTTAAAGAGAGATGGTTATCCTATTACTACATATAGCAGAAGATTCTGGGATATGAGAGACCCTTGGGTTACTGAATATCTTTCAAAGAAGGTTATCGGTACATTGAAGGATTATGGCTTTGAATATATGAAGATGGATTACAATGATACCATTGGTATTGGTTGTGATGGCGCCGAGTCTCTGGGTGAAGGCTTGAGACAGAATATGGACGCTTCAGTTGATTTTGTAAGAAAGGTTAAGGCTGAGGTTCCGGGAATTATACTTGAGAACTGTTCATCAGGCGGACATAAGTTAGAGCCATTGATGATGAGTCTGTGTCCAATGGCCTCATTCTCTGACGCTCATGAAACAGAAGAGATACCTGTAGTTGCAGCAAATCTTCACAGAGCAATTCTTCCTCGACAAAGCCAGATTTGGGCAGTTATAAGAGAGAAGGATACGCCTAAGAGAATAGCATATTCCGTTGCAAATACATTCCTTGGTAGAATGTGCTTGTCAGGTGATGTTACTAACCTGACACCGGAGCAATGGAAGCCTATTGATGAAGGTATGGCATTTTACAAAAAGATTGCACCGATTATCAAAAATGGTTTTACACATCGAGTTGGACCAAAGCTTACAAGTGAGAGACATCTTAAGGGATGGCAGGGAGTTGTTCGTGTTGGTGATAATGGTGAAGCGTATGTACTTATCCACACATTCAGAGGAGAATATCCGGAATGTATTGAGATACAGCTTCCGGAAGGTTGCCCACAGACAATTGCAGATGTATATTCAGATACAGAAGTCGAAGTAACAGTAGAGAATGGTGTATTGAAATATAAGACAAGCGATGAGATGAAGGCTATGGCTGTCAGATTGATATAATGATTAGGGTTGGCGTGTTTTGCCAACCCTTTAATTATACTCCTTCATTTTTGGTTTGAAAATAAATGAGCCTATATAGCTCAATACAAGGGCGGCAGATATGCCTACTGCGCTTGCTTTAAAGCCGCCTGTAAATAAGCCTAACAGACCTTGCTGGTCGACAGCTTCCTTGACACCCTTATATAGGGTATTTCCGAATCCAAGTAAAGGAACAGATGCGCCCGCACCGGCGAATTCGATGAAGGGTTCATAAATGCCAATAGCTCCTAAAATCACTCCGATTACTACAAGCCCAACCATGATTCGTCCGGGCAATAGCTTGGTTTTATCTATGAATATTTGAACAATGGCACAGATAATACCGCCAACAATAAATGCTTTTATATAATCCATTTTAACCTCCATAATAATGTTATACACTCTCAATTACAACGGCATGAGCGATGCCCGGGATACTATTTCCTTCATTGAAGCTGATAGGGTTCAGTAGTGCGCCGGTTGGTACAAATAATACACGCCTCCATTTTTTTGATGCAATATTGTTTAAAATAAGACTACAGAGAGTTGAAGCAGAGCAGCCACAGCCACTACCACCTGAGCCTGTGCATTGCTTATCATTATCATATATTTCAATACCGCAATCCATATGATTTGCGGAAATATCAATATTTTTTTCTTTGAGCAAATCAATAAGAATTGTTTGTCCTACATAACCCAAATCACCGGTAATGATTTTATCGTAGTAATTAGGCTTCAATTCAAAATCGGTAAGGTGAGTGAATATTGTGTCGGCTGCTGAAGGAGCCATACTTGCGCCCATATTATCGCTTTCCTTGATGCCGTAATCCACCATTTTTCCGGGGGTGACGGCTGTAATTTGGGCAATTCCATTATGGGAGTCAAGAGCAACAGCACCACAACCTGTAACTGTCCAGGTTGCACATTCCTTTCGCTGACAGCCATATCCCAATGGAAATCTAAAGGTTTTCTCTGCACTTGCAAAATGGCTTGATGCCATAGCAATGGTTTTATCGGCATAACCGGCTGAGATGGCCATGGATGCCAAAATCAAGGATTCACCCATGGTTGAACATGCGCCATATAGTCCGAAGAAAGGAATGTTAAAATCAATAATACCAAAGGCTGATGCTATAAGCTGACCTAACAGGTCGCCGGCATAAATGTATCGTATGTCAGCAGGTCTTAAGCCGGACTTGGAAAAAAGTGTTTTCAGAGTTTCGTTTTGAAGAAGACTTTCGGCCTGCTCCCAGCTTGTTCCGCCAAACATTGGGTCTAATACCACTTTATCAAAACCATTTCCCAGTGGTCCTTCGCTTTCAAGCTTTCCTACAACGGATGCGTAATCAGATATATATGCCGGTTTATCAAATTGTATACTTGATTTTCCAATATATTGTTTTTTATTCAAATCAGTGCCCTCCATTTTATAATACTAAAAAACATAATTGATTATATAGTAGATAAGTCCTGCAAACCAGGAAGTGATTATTCCATATAGAATTACAGGTCCTGCAATAGTGAAAATCTTACAGCCTATACCGAAGACCTGTCCTTCCTTTTTGTATTCGATGGCAGCTGAAGCCACCGAGTTGGCAAAGCCTGTAATCGGCACAAGAGAACCTGCGCCGGCAAAGTTACCAAGTCTGCTATATAGATTTAAACCGGTAAGTATAACAGAAGCCCCTATGAGAATAATATTTAAGATGCTGGCGGCATCCTGCTTGCTATAATCGAGGGAAATAAGGTAATTTAATATTACTTGTCCAATGGTACAGATGATTCCGCCTACAACAAATGCTTTTAGCATATTTAGTGGCAGACTTTTTGTTGGAGTAACCTGTTTTACATATTCTGCGTATTGTTGTTTGTTCATATAATAATAATCTCCTTTTTATGATTCGATTTGAAAAAATAGTAGTGAACCAATAAGTTTACCAATGGCAACACATAGCATAATTATTCCAAAATGCGAGTGTAGTCTTGCCCTTCTTGAAAA
>CAYWDL010000169.1:0-4990 GCA_964457015.1 uncultured Roseburia sp.
CCTTCCATTCCATTGGATAATAATTATTTGTAACTGTAATAAGCAGCAATAACCCATAAATGGCAAAAACTATAATTATGATGACTATATTAGGAATACGAATTTTAGATGCTTTAAATCCATACCCAATTCTGTCCATTCCCTTATATACATTTCCAATGCCTACCAGTATTACAATATATCCGCCTGCCATCACTATAAATGATAACATACCGCTCACTCCCAAAAGGCCTGCAACTACAAGTAATACATACCATACAACCAGCATAACCGGGCTAACGCTGTGTATTTCTATTCCTGCCTTTTTCTCTGCACTGATAACAGCACGCCATATACATACATATATAATGCCTATCAACAACAGTCCCATATACGTATACATTCCACTTGTAAAAAACCACATAGATAATATTTCATTGTTCCATAGGCTTGCGCAAATTAATCGGATGGCAAAGGCATACACCAAGTATAACGCCGTACATACAAATCCAGCCATAAACCATCTATTTTCAGCCTTAAGGCCTCTAAATCCCAGCATCATAATTACAATTCCCAATAAAGGAAGTAATTCCAATGTATCAATTGATGAAAATCTTATTGTACTCATGGCAAGCCCCCACATAATGAACCAAAAGCTTTCCCTCCATGGATTCACATTTTTAACAACCTCTTCATCAAAGGCTTCATCAAGACCCCCTTCCATCAATAAGCTTTCTAACTCTTTATCATTCATCAAACTCACCTCTCAATCTCTTCTTAATCCTATATAAACGACCTTCCACACCTCGCACCGTAAGACCTAATTCTGCTGCAATCTGTTCCGTAGACTGCAGATAAAAATACTTACGATACATCAGCTGCTTTTCCTTCTTCGAAAGCTTATTAATAGCCTTATGTAATCTTTCAAGCTTCTCTTTTCGCAAAATCTCTTCTTCAGGACTTCTGTCACCAGACGCTATTTCCTCTGGTATCTCTTGCAAATCGCCTTTTAATCTATATGTTTTCGCCCTATTATAGGCTGCATTTCGAGTTATAGCTGAAATCCATGTATTAAAATTGCCCTTACGCTCATCATAGGTTCCAATCTTATCCCAAATGCGATATGTAACATCCGACAGACATTCCTCTCGCTCTCTGTAATCAGACAAGATAGGCTCAATAATGTATTTCATAAGAGGTCCGTAATTTTTCAAAAGTGCGTCTATGCCTTCCGGCTTTTTCTCACGCAGCAATCTGATTAATTCCGAATCTTGCACTGCTTTTTCCTCCGTTAGATTTATTAACATTAATGTTTACATTATATAATACAAGCATAAAAATAAAAACCCACGAAAAATTTTTATTTTTCTTATAAAAATAAAACTTGCTTTTTATGCAAATTCCTTGTTCTCACCAAAGTATTGCACACATTTCATTGCTAATGTAATCCCATCTGTTTGGGCGAAATTCCTCATCTCTTCATACTTCGCCCAACAAACATTCACCAATTGGGTAATGTTCCTTAATTCTCATCAATATTGCCCACCTTTATTACAATTTTTATAGTATTTTTGGGCGAATACAGCCTGTTTTTCTCATATCGCCCAATTACACTTGTTTTCTTGGGCGAAATTCAATTATATATTCCATCTCGCCCAAAATTACGTTTTTCCTCGGGCAAAATTATCTTTTTATCTCAAATATTGCCCACTTTGCAAGAATGAAAGCAGAAGGAGCCAAAAAAAATAGAGGCCTCGCTACCTCTTCTTCCATATCATTTATCATCCAATAACGGCTGACGTTGTGGAAAAATACTCAAACTAATAATTTTTCTAATAATTCCATTAACAGTTTCGTCTGTCGCTTCAGGATTACCTAATTCTCTCCAAATATAACCTTTAATTTCCTGCAAGTTTCGTCTTACAGTTTCTGTTATTATCACTCTTTGCAAGTGCTTTAGACAATTCTTCTAGTTCCCCAAATACTTCTTCCATTGTATACACTCTTCCTGCATATACATCCTGCATACCTTCCTCTAACAACTCTTCCAATTCCTCTAGTGATGAAAAAGTAGGAAGCTCATAATGTTCTTTACATTCCATTGCCATAATGTCACCTTCTTTCCGTAATAATTGAATCTTGAAGTTGCATCAATTATTACGTCTTATAAAACGTTTTTCAATAGTACTTTATTCCTATTTTTCGCCTTTTATTTTAACTCTTTTTTAGTCAAAGACCTCTTAATCAACAACCCATAAACGAACACCATACCCACACTTATCATTCCTATAATCAAGAGTACACTATTAACATACACATACGACTGTGCCACTTCTTACACGCTTCCAACTTATCTGACCCAATTCTTAAAACAAGTATATTAATTGACAATATGATATTTATAACTATAGGAATTTTTAATCATAATGTTTCTCCTTCATAGCTTCCCATACCACCTTCATCATCCCAGTTATTATACGCTGTGGTTTCTTCTTCGTAGGTTCCCGGTCCCACTGTTTCCTCATCAACTGTTTCTGACGTCTCATCCTCAATATAAGTTCCCGGTCCTATAGTTTCCGTCTCCATAGTCCCACTTTCTACTTCCACAGTCTCGCCCTCTATAGTCTCATCTTCCACAGTCTCACCCTCTGTGGTCTCGTCCTTCATCGACTCCACTTCCATATACGGCACAAAATCCTTCACTTCCAAGCCCTCGTGAATCTGTTCCATAAATGTATGCCAAATATTTCCGGCGAACTTGGTATAGCCCTTTTCGCTCAAATCCTCCGGCAAATCATAGCCACACCACACTGCTGTTGTATAATATGAGGTGTATCCCGCCATCCACACGTCGTAGTTATTATTTGTTGTTCCGGTTTTTCCGGCACTTATGGCATTGGACAATGCATATGACACACCTGTACCATTAGTCATAACGCCCTTCATAATATCCGTCATCATTCGCGATGCATTCATATCATAAACAGTTTTGGTGTTTGCCTCATTTGCACCATTATCAACAACAATCTCTCCATCATAACCAATAATTCTTCGTATGCAGGTCGGACTTCTGAATTCTCCATCATTTTCAATGGCAGCATATGCTGACGCCATCTCAAGAGAGGATATTCCGTAGGTCATACCACCTATGGAAACCGCCGGCACATAATCCCTTGTATCTATTTTTGAAAATTCCATTGCTTTAAGATAGGCCAAACCATTGCCTATTCCGATTTCATCCAAAATCTTCCACGGAATGGTATTAACCGAAATCTCCACTGCACGGCGCAATGACAATTCTCCCATATAATACATATAATAATTATCCGGGCCATTCTCAACTTTCTCATCAAGCACCCTGGTATCCGGTGTATAGCCTTTGGCAAGAGCCGGCGTGTACACAAGTATCGGCTTAATGGCGCTTCCCGGCTGCCTATGACTTTGATAAGCCCTGTTCAATGTATAACCGTCGTAATCCTGCTCGCGGCCACCTACAATAGCATTTACATAGCCAGTTGCATTATCTATACACACAGCACTACCTTGAAGCTTGTAAATGCCGTCCTCACTGACTTCTACGTTTTCCGACAAAACTGTGTCGACAGAATTTTGCAAAATTTCCTGCATTTCTAAATCAATTGACGTGTAAATGTCATAACCATTTACAAACAATAGCTCATTGCAATAGCTATATTCTTCCTCATACAATTCATTATAACGTTCCTGTTCTTCAACAGTTGAAAAACTATATCTAAAAGTGAAGCCGTTAGCCTTCATCAGCTGACGTGTAGCGCAATATCTAATGTAAGTTTCCACATAATTATGCTTAACCGCTGTCTCTGACTGCAAAACAATTTCTCCATACAGCGCCTCGTTATACATCTCGCCGTCTATGTAGCCCTCACTATTCATCTGCTTAAGAATTCTGTCCTTTCGCTCCAAAGCATTATCGAAATTCTCGTAAGGATCATACTTTGTAGGATTATTGGGAATAGCGCACAGAAACGCCACCTCCCACAATGTAAGCTGGTTTACATCCTTGTTAAAATAACCCTTTGCCGCTGCTCCAATGCCATAATATCCATTTCCATAATAAATGTTATTTATGTAAAACTCCAAAATCTCATCCTTGGAGTACTCCTTCTCCAGCTCCATTGCTATAAACATTTCCTTTATCTTACGCTCCATGCTGACCTCATGACTCAAGTAAATGTTTCGCGCCAACTGCTGCGTAATGGTACTACCACCCTGTGTGATTTCACCATCATTTTCAAGCATTGCAATAAACGCTCGAACCACCGCCTTGTAATCGATTCCCGAGTGCTCATAAAAGCTTCTGTCCTCTGTGACCAGAAATGCTTCCTTCACAATACGCGGTATTTCATCGCTTTCCAAATAATACGTCTTCTTGCTTCCGTTCAATTCACAAATCAGATTGCCATTAATGTCATATACGCTTGTAACCTTGTTTTCATGAAACGCATCCTCACCCAAGGTATCAATCATACTTATGGCCTCCTGCTGCAAATCATTTAATATCATCCCATATTTGACAATCAAAAATAAACCTATTGTCAGCGCAATAAGTACAATAATCAATATTACGTTTTTTACTGACCTTAGGTTTATCTTCATATTACACTCCATTCATACACAGAAAGCCAAGCAGCTTTTATGCCACCTGGCTTTTACTTATCAATTCTTAAAGTTCACAGTTATTTACAGTTCTTGGGAATGGCACAACATCTCTGATGTTTGAAATACCTGTAAGGTACATAACACATCTTTCAAATCCAAGGCCAAAGCCTGCATGTCTTGCGCTTCCGTACTTTCTAAGGTCAAGGTAGAAGCCATAATCTTCCTTGTTGAGACCAAGCTCATCCATTCTTGCAACAAGCTTGTCGTAGTCGTCCTCTCTCTGGCTACCACCAATGATTTCACCGATACCTGGCACTAAACAGTCCATAGCTGCAACTGTCTTGCCATCCTCATTAAGCTTCATATAGAATGC
>CAYWDL010000170.1:0-4939 GCA_964457015.1 uncultured Roseburia sp.
TTTGAAAAGTTAGAAATAGGATGATACTAATATCTATTTATCTTAATGACATTGGAGAAACGGTCGGGGCATAAATTAAGTAAAAAGTAAGCAAGTGCCCCGCCACGAAGGTGAAGCTGGGCATAAATCAAAAATTTCCAAACTTTCCCCTTGACATCCATAAAAGTTAGTGATATCTTATGTGTAGTGGTATTAGCACTCGATTAAAATGAGTGCCAACAAATAAGAGGGTTGCCACAATAAACAGCGAAATACAGCTATTTATCACATTTGGAGGTGAGTTTTTGGAGTTAAGTGAAAGAAAAATGAAGATTATGCAGGCGATCATTAAGAATTATCTTGAAACCGGTGAGCCTGTAGGATCAAGAACAATTTCAAAGTATACTGATTTGAACTTAAGCTCAGCTACCATTAGAAATGAGATGGCGGACTTAGAGGAGATGGGCTACATATTGCAGCCACATACTTCTGCTGGACGTATACCTTCAGATAAGGGATACAGATTGTATGTTGACAGTATTATGAGTCAGAAAAGTGAAGAACTTAAGAACAAGGAAAAGGAAGTTGAAGAACTTAAGGAGTTCCTTGTTGAAAAGGTTGATAAGGTGGAAACACTTCTTCAGAATATGGCTAAAATGTTGGCAAGCAATACGAATTACGCCACTATGATTACAGGACCTCAGGCTCATAAAAACAAGCTAAAGTTCATTCAGCTGTCACAGGTTGAAGCAGACAAGATGCTTTGTGTTATGGTGCTTGAAGGTAATATCGTTAAGAATAATATTCTTGATGTGGAAGAAGAGCTTGATAATGAGACTTTATTGAAGCTCAATGTATTACTGAATACCAGTCTCAATGGTCTTACGTTGGAGGAAATCAATCTTTCGATTATCACCAAGATGAATAACCAGGCAGGAAAGCATATGGACTTAGTTAAGAGAATTCTTGATATGGTTGCAATGGTTATCAGTGAAGAGGATGATATGGAGGTCTACACCAGTGGTGCAACCAACATATTCAAGTATCCGGAGCTTAGTGACGGAAGTAATGCAAGTAGGCTGCTTGGTGCTCTTGAAGAAAAGAGCCAGCTTACAAGTCTTCTTAACAGAAGTAATGAAGAAGATGATGATATACAGGTGTATATCGGTGAGGAAACCACTGTACAGAATATGAATGATTGTAGTGTTATAACTACAACCTACGAGCTTGAGGATGGAGTTCGTGGTACTATCGGAATTATTGGACCTAAGAGAATGGATTACGAAAAAGTAGTCAAGACTCTTAAAAATGTCAAGGAACAACTTGGCAGTGTCTATAATCATAAAACTATAGAAAAGAAAAATAATGGAGAGGAAGGTGAATCCGGTGCCAAGTAAAAAAGAAAAAGTTGAAAATGTAGATAACATTGAGGAAACTGTTAATGAAACAGAAGAGTTGATGGATGAAGCTGCAGATTCAGGCACGGAAGCTGAAGAAAATATAGAAGCAGAGGAGGAAGAGGTAGAAGTAATTGATAAGGACCCAAAGGATAAGCTTATCGACGAGTTAAATGATAAGTACATGAGAACATTTGCTGAGTTTGATAACTTCCGTAAGAGAAGTGAAAAGGAAAAGGCTGCAATGTTCGAGCTTGGTGCAAAGAGCATCATAGAAAAGATACTTCCTGTTATCGACAACTTTGAAAGAGGATTTTCTACAGTAGAAGATACAGACAAGGAAGATGCTTTTGTTAAGGGAATGGATATGGTCTATAAACAGATGGTATCAACCTTAGAAGAAGCGGGAGTTAAAGCGATTGAGGCTGTTGGACAGCAGTTTGATCCGAATCTTCACAACGCAGTAATGCATATTGATGATGAAGCTTTTGGAGAAAATGAGATTGCAGAAGAATTTCAGAAGGGCTACACATACAGAGAGTCTGTGGTAAGACACAGTATGGTAAAGGTAGCGAATTAGTATAAAGTATAAAGAAATAAGCTGTCGTGTAGTGGTAGTTGTAGCGAGTTTACGAAGTAAACTTGGATGTGCCACTGCCGAGTGGCACATTAAGAAAGGAAATGATTAAAATGGGAAAGATTATTGGTATTGACTTAGGAACAACAAACTCATGCGTAGCTGTTATGGAAGGTGGTAAGCCAACAGTTATCGCTAATACAGAAGGTATCAGAACTACTCCTTCAGTTGTTGCATTTACAAAGACAGGAGAAAGACTTGTAGGTGATCCTGCAAAGCGTCAGGCTGTTACAAATGCTGACAAGACAATCTCTTCTATCAAGAGACATATGGGTTCTGATTACAGAGTAGCAATCGATGATAAGAAGTATTCTCCACAGGAGATTTCTGCTATGGTTCTCACAAAGTTAAAGAATGATGCAGAAAGCTACCTTGGTGAAAAGGTTACAGAAGCTGTTATCACAGTTCCGGCTTACTTCAACGATGCTCAGAGACAGGCTACAAAGGATGCTGGTAAGATTGCTGGTCTTGATGTTAAGAGAATTATCAACGAGCCAACAGCTGCAGCTTTAGCTTACGGTCTTGATAATGAAAATGAACAGAAGATTATGGTATACGACTTAGGTGGTGGTACATTCGACGTATCTATCATCGAAATCGGTGATGGCGTTATTGAAGTTTTAGCAACATCAGGTGATAATAAGCTTGGCGGTGATGACTTTGATGATAAGATTACAAATTATATGATTGAAGAGTTCAAGAAGCAGGAAGGCATCGATTTATCAACAGATAAGATGGCTCTTCAGAGATTAAAGGAAGCTGCTGAAAAGGCTAAGAAGGAATTGTCAAATACTACAACAACAAACATCAACCTTCCATTCATCACAGCTAACCAGGAAGGTCCAAAGCATTTTGATATGAACCTTACAAGAGCTAAGTTTGATGAATTAACACATGATTTAGTAGAAAGAACAGCTATCCCTGTTCAGAATGCATTAAGAGATGCTGGTCTTACAGCTTCTGAATTATCAAAGGTATTGCTTGTTGGTGGTTCAACAAGAATCCCAGCAGTACAGGATAAGGTAAAACAGCTTACAGGTCATGAGCCTTCTAAGTCACTTAACCCGGATGAGTGTGTTGCACTTGGTGCTTCTATACAGGGTGGTAAGTTGGCAGGTGACGCTGGTGCAGGCGAAATCTTACTTCTTGATGTAACTCCATTATCACTTTCTATCGAAACAATGGGTGGCGTTGCTACAAGACTTATTGAAAGAAATACAACAATTCCTGCAAAGAAGAGCGAAGTATTCTCTACAGCTGCTGACAATCAGAGCGCAGTTGATATCAGAGTAGTACAGGGTGAAAGACAGTTTGCAAAGGATAACAAGCTTCTTGGCGAATTCAGACTTGATGGAATTGCTCCAGCTCCAAGAGGAATCCCTAAGATTGAAGTTACATTTGATATCGATGCAAATGGTATCGTAAATGTTTCTGCTAAGGATTTGGGAACAGGTAAGGAACAGCACATCACAATCACATCTGGTTCAAATATGTCAGATGATGAAATCGATAAGGCTATTAAGGAAGCTGCTGAATTCGAAGCTGCTGACAAGGCTCGTAAGGAAGGTATCGATGCAAGAAATGAAGCTGATTCATTGGTATTCCAGACAGAGAAGGCTATTAACGAAGTTGGCGACAAGCTTGATGCAAATGATAAGGCTAACGTAGAAGCTGACTTAAATGCATTGAAGGATTTACTTGCAAAGACAACTCCTGAATCAATGACAGAATCTGATGTTGCAGAAATTAAGGCTGCAAAAGAAAAGCTTATGACAGGTGCGCAAGCGTTGTTTACAAAGATGTATGAGCAGGCGCAGGCAACAGGCGCTGGTCCGGATATGGGTGCTGGTCCGGATATGGGCGCAGGCGCTTATACAGAAACAGAAAGCAGCACACCAGATGATGATGTAATCGATGGTGATTATAAGGAAGTTTAATCAATAATATAAAGTATGTACAGTTTGGAGCACGAAAGTGTTCCAAATTGTTACGTTTATGAGAATAGAGAGGCAATTGTATGGCAGATAAGAGAGATTATTACGAGGTACTTGGCGTTGATAGAAATGCCGATGATGCCGCACTTAAGAAGGCATATAGACAGTTGGCGAAAAAGTATCATCCTGATACAAATCCGGGCAATGCAGAGGCTGAAGCTAAATTCAAAGAGGCATCAGAAGCCTATGCTGTACTTAGTGACGCTGAAAAGAGAAGACAGTATGACCAGTTTGGTCATGCTGCATTTGAGGCAGGTGGTGCCGGAGCAGGTGGATTTGAATTTAATTTTGGTGATATGGGTGATATCTTCGATATGTTTGGAGATTTCTTTGGTGGCGGAAGCTCTCGTCGTAGGGCAAACAATGGACCAATGAAGGGAGCTAACATCAGAACATCTGTGAGCCGTCGTCCCCGGAAAATAGTGTGCGATGATCTCCGTCGCCGTTTTCCCCTGCTCTGCCAACGCTTTCGCCCCATACTGGCTCATGCCGACACCATGCCCGTATCCGCCGCCGTACAGTGCAACGCCCGTCAGCATTCCTGCATCGTTCCGCATTTCCTTTACTGCAAAAAAGCCGCTGGGCAGCATCTGGTTTCCTGTCTGTGTCCCCCCGCTTTTTCTCTGCAGATAAATCGGCTCCCCAATGGTCAGCCTTGTGGGAGAAAGCACCCGTCTGATGGCATATTCTGTTTTAACGATTACTTCCGCTTTTTCAAATACCAGTTTGAGTTCCATTGCAACGCCGCCGTTTCCCCGTCTTTCTACACTGATATCTGTCAGTTTTCCTAAATCCGAAAGACTGCCTTTTTCCACAACGATCAATGCGGGGTTTGTTTCTGCAACAGCCTGCAGGGTTTTCCCCAGAATCTCCGTAAGCTGTCCACAGCCGAAATAAACCTTCCACCGATACCACGGGGAATCCTTGTCATA
>CAYWDL010000171.1:0-4872 GCA_964457015.1 uncultured Roseburia sp.
TTGGCGAATGTCTGCGTGTGGATTGACCGAAGGTCAAGACACTAAGACGCGGAGTGGTGTTATTCAAGTCCCGGCGCGAGCTCGCTCGTAACTGGGACTTTTGTTATTTATGAATATAGGACGAAGTCCGCGAGTGAGGAAACATGCAGTGTTTTCGAACGATGCATGACGGAGATAATTATTGGAAATATAATATAGTTGTGATAAAATGGATATAGAGATAAATTTGAATTTGTATGTATGGAGTATATTACTATGGAAATAAAAAAAGCAGAAATCAAAGATTTAAATATTGTTGTTAAGTTAAAAATGGATATGTTTAAAGAAGTAGGTTCAATAGCTTTGTTACAGGATAATGCCGAAGAACAGATATATGAAACATACAAAGAATTATATCAAGAAGAAAAAGGTTGTCATTATCTGGTGTATGAAAATGATAGTGTTATTGCGTGTGGTGGTGCAGTAATTAAGGAAGATGTTCCATTTTGTTTCTTTAAAACTCCAATGTATGGATATATTATTGATGTGTATTGTATTCCTGAAAAAAGGAGAAACGGTTATTCTACAAAAATAATGGAAGAACTACTAAAATGGTTGCAGAGCAAAGGTATTCATACCATAAAATTAAAACCATCAGAAGTAGGAAAGCATTTATATGAAAAGTTTGGTTTTTGTGATTCAGGGGAAATGGAATTATGGATTTAATGTTCTATATAGTTATCAATTTGTTGGACACACAAATTCCAATTTGTATAAATAAAATATGGAGGTAGTTGAAAATGCAATTTGAATACACAGATGGTTGTAACGAGGATTTTGTTGAATTGTGTCATGGTTTGGATAACTTTTTAAACGAACTTGTAGGTGGAGAAGAAAACAGGGCAGCATATGTTCCGTACAATAAACTTGATGATATTCATGATGTTATACTTGCATATGATAATGATATTCCTGTTGGAAGTGCGAGTTTCAAAAAATATGATGATGAATGTGCTGAAGTGAAGAGAGTGTTTATAAAAGAGGAATATCGAGGTAGAGGAATTTCCAATAAATTAATGGAATTACTAGAAGATTTGGCTCGAAAAAAGGATATAAATACTTGATTTTGGAGTCGGGAGAACTACTTGTTGCAGCAATGGCGTTGTATAGAAAAATTGGATATGAGGTAATTCCTAACTATGGACAATATATCATGACAGAGAGGCGGCATATGTAGTGTTACTTGATGCTGATAAAATCGCAGTAGTTAAAACATCTTCGGGAAAATTGTTTTTACCTGGTGGGAAAATTAAACCGGAAGAATCAAAAGAAGACTGTGTTGTGCGAGAATGCATAGAAGAAATGGGCGCAAAAGTTACTGTAAAGGAATACTTTGCTATAGGTGAGAGATATTTTTATCATAAAGCAAGTGGTAGATATTCGCACGCTATTGGACATTTTTTCTATTCTGACGAATATGAAAATGTTTGCGAGCCAACAGAGACGGATGAAGAACTTCTGTGGTTAACATATGATGAAGCAATAGAAGGTTTTTATCATCCACATCATAGATGGGCTGTGGAGTACATATGGAATAGTAAATAGGAGAACTGGAATTAATATGAAATTGAACAATATTAAATGGATTTTCTTTGATATATGATGGTAGAGAGTTTGAGTGAGTTGTGTGAGAAAATTCGAATCAGTTAGCAAAACAAATTGGATTTGATTCAAATACGTTTCTTCCAATAAAAAAATAATGAGGTAAATAATATGTTAGAAGAATACCAAGTTGTTAAGGCAACAAGAGATATAACATCAAATGTCAAAGAGGGATGTATTGGAACGATTGTATATATACACCAATATCCAAGTGAATCATATGAAGTTGAATTTGTTGATGAAAACAACGATACTATTGATTTACTTAGCGTAAATGCTAAAGATATTAAATTGTTTGAGTGATAGGTAAAATAATAAGATTGATAACTATATAAGATGTTGCGGATTAAGTCATCCGCTTTGTACAGAATCATATTATTTAATTACTTCAAACACGTATTATTGGAGTTATGAGAGGTAGTGTGAAATGGTAGATTTGATATTTACAAGCTTGTATATAGGCATAATTGCGCAGATAGTATTATTTATTATTGCGCTTAAGAAAAAGAAACAAAAAATATGGGTGTTATTGTTTGGCTCACAGGTGGTTGCTTATATTACATCAATTATAATGACTATTTATTATGGTCACTACGTAAGTGGCTTTGATGGGGCGGCAGGCTATATTGTTGGATTTGCAGTGGCTGTCATTTATATGGTCTCATTCGCTGTTGTGGCTAGTGTAAAGATTATTTTGTATGAAATAAATTGCAAGCAAAACAAATGGGTATATGCGAATCCGATTATACTGATTACAGCGATGCTACTCATAGTAGTAGGGGTTGCATTAGCTTCATATGATATGGTTGTAAGTTGGAATGAATGGATAAAAATTGAGCGTATCAACTGTCGTCAAATCCGGGTCACGCCACAAAAAAACTTATATAACTGCTATAAAAAACAGTATACTTGATACAATTTCACACCAAATATACAGCAAAATACCAAATAACACGCAACTTAAGTTGCCGTATAGGTGGTATGAATTTATACAGAAAAAATCTTTTTTGACCAGTACCCAAAATTTCATTTACTTTGGGTACTGGTCAAATTTAATTTGATATATATAACATTTTATAAAGATAATGAAAGATTTTGAAGAACTTGAGGGTACAGGAAGAAATGAAATTTATATGTATAAAAATGAAACTAAGACACGGAGTGGATGGATTGAAAAATTCCATTGATATGCCAATTATTTCACAAAGTGAATATTTTTCACTTGGCTATTTGTTTCTGAGCTTGACAGACGCAAATCTGATATTTGCGTAGCCTCTTCGAGACCAGGCGCTTAGAAATGAGGTTTATTATGAGCAGAATAAATTCTAATATGTCAGCATATCTTCATACATACGAAGTGTATCGCATTACGAAAGGAACGAAGGTTAAGGATGCTGAGGGGAAGGAAGTATTGTTTATGAAAAATTATTATAAGAAATCAAGAATAATTATAGGCATTTTAGCCGTACTAATATCGCTTATTGCATTGATTAACGAGGACATATCAATGAAGGTGATTGTGACTTTATTTATTTTTGGAATTGCTTTTGGGACTAGTTGTTTAACTGTTCCTATAAGCGAAAAGATGATTAAAGTCGGTGATGCCGTAAAAAATAAAATATTACGAGTGCTCTTTTGTTGTGCCATACTACCTTTGACTTTATTGGTGGCGTACATTTTACATATGTTGATTTTAGCCATCTTTGACCGCTCGTCTGGGTCTATAAATGCGGCAGTGATTACAGTATTTCTGTACATTGCCACTACTGTTATAGTAATTGTTCCTTATATACAGACGATTATAGTATTGATTTGCAGGGCGACAATGAGGAAATTGTTGGTGATAGATTAACAGGACAGTTGTACTAAATCTTAGTGCAACTGTCCTCGTTCTTTTTGGGTAGTTTTTTTCATAAGCGAAGTGATATTATAGCCATAATAGGAAAGGTATGACCATAGGTTGATATATAGGTCAGCGCAAGAAAGGATGGTTTAAAAAATTATGGCAGAAAACAGATTAATCGGCAGATACCCTGTTATCGGTATTCGCCCAACAATTGACGGAAGACGTGGATATTTAAAGGTTAGAGAATCATTGGAAGAGCAGACGATGAATATGGCACGTTCAGCGAAGAAATTATTCGAGGAGAATTTAAGATATTCTAATGGAGAGCCTGTAAAGGTTGTAATATCTCCAACAACTATAGGTCGTGTGGCAGAGGCAGCAGAATGTGCAGACTATTTTGCAAAGGAAGGCGTTGAGATTACACTTACAGTAACACCTTGCTGGTGCTATGGCGCAGAGACAATGGATATGGACCCAAGAACTATCAAGGGTGTATGGGGCTTTAATGGTACAGAAAGACCAGGCGCAGTATACCTTGCGTCTGTTTTGGCAACACACGCGCAGAAGGGGCTTCCAGCATTTGGCATCTATGGACATGACGTTCAGAATGCTGATGCAACAGATATTCCGGCAGACGTAGAGGAAAAGCTTCTTAGATTTGGTCGTGCGGCAGTGGCAGTAGCTACAATGAGAGGAAAGTCATATTTGCAGATTGGTTCAATTTGTATGGGTATCGGTGGTTCAATTATAGACCCTGATTTCATTGAATCTTATCTTGGTATGCGTGTTGAATCTGTTGATGAGGTGGAAATCATTCGTCGTATGGACAAGGGAATCTATGATAAGGCTGAGTTTGAAAAGGCTTATGCTTGGGCTAAAGAGAAATGTATCATTGGATTTGATAAGAATCCTGAAGAGGTGCAAAAGACTCCGGAAGAGACAGATGCAGACCTTCAGTTTGTTGTTAAAATGATGTGTATCATCAAGGATTTGATGAATGGTAATAAGAATCTTCCAGAAGGATGCGAGGAAGAAATGGTTGGTCACAATGCCATTGCAGCTGGTTTCCAGGGACAGAGACAGTGGACTGACTTCTATCCAAACTGTGACTTCCCAGAGGCAATGCTTAATACTTCATTTGACTGGAATGGATCAAGAGAGCCTTACATTCTTGCAACAGAGAATGACGTATTAAATGGTCTTGGAATGCTCTTTATGAAGCTTTTGACAAATAGAGCACAGATTTTTGCGGACGTTCGTACATATTGGAGCCCTGAGGCTGTTAAGAAGGCTACAGGCTATGATATAGAAGGCTTGGCTAAGGAAGCAGGCGGATTTATTCACCTTATTAACTCGGGTGCAGCTTGTCTCGATGCAAATGGCCA
>CAYWDL010000172.1:0-4848 GCA_964457015.1 uncultured Roseburia sp.
GTTACTTATGGGTAAACATATACTAATATGTGAAGATAATAACGAAAATATTTTATCAGGAATATATAAAGCTTTCGAATATTGTAAACAAAACATTTCACCTGATGATTTAGACATTGTCATATGTCACCATGAGGAATATGAAACCGAATTCTTTGCCACTTATGAAACAATTATCACTGATTTTGACAAAGCCCTTAAAACAATGGAATATATAAAGAAAAAGCTCGGAAATGCCATATATGCAGATGTCTTAAGGGCTATTTGTCACTTTGATTCAAATAGAGGATATGTTTTGTTTCGTTTTTTATATTATTGTTTCAAGAAGGGAAGAAGCGCTTCATACGATTTAACTAACAAATATGTTATAAGGACGATGGAGCTTGCCAGAAAAACAGGTAACGAATCTCATTATTTTCTTGGATTTCTCAGATTTAACAGTATTGGTGATATATTGTATGCTAAGCTTGAGCCAAAATGTAATGTTCTTCCGTTAATTATTGAGCATTTTTCTGATAGATTTTATATTGAGAATTGGATAATTGAAGATGTGACACATAAGCTTTTTGCAGTTCATAAGGCCCACGGCGAAACCGGGATTTTTTCCGGCGATTTTGATTTATCATACGCAGGTATTACTGAGCTTTCTATAAATGATGAATATGAAGCTCTATGGAAAACTTTTTTCGATTCCATTGGGATTAAGGAACGTTCTAATCCAAAATGTCAGCAAAATTTATTGCCATTATGGATGCGTACTCATATTACTGAATTTAGATAACAATTGCCGGAAGTTATGCTATATTAAAATAAGAATAACAAAAAAAATACCCTCGCAAGGGTATTTTTTTGTTACAATCCCATTCTAAGTAATCCAATAACCTTACCCATTATCTCACAATTATCAACAATAATAGGATCCATATTGTCATTCTCAGGTTGAAGTCTTATGTAATCTTTTTCTTTATAAAAAGTCTTTACAGTAGCGGAATCATCTACAAGCGCTACAACAATCTCTCCATTTCTAGCTGTAGGCTGCTTTTGAACAAGAATCATATCACCATCATAAATACCTACATTAATCATACTTTCGCCTCTGACCTTAAGCATAAATACCTCTGCATTAGGCATCATCTCAACAGGCATCGGAAAATAATTCTCAATATTCTGCTGTGCAAGAAGTGGTTCGCCTGCTGCAACTCTTCCAACAAGTGGAACATTAACAACCTCTCGTCTTGTAAGGGCAAAATCGTCATCTAAAATCTCAATAGCTCTAGGCTTAGTAGGGTCTCTCCTGATATAGCCATTCTTCTCAAGACTCTCTAAATGGGCGTGAACCGAAGAAGTAGACTTTAAATTCACCGCTTCACAAATATCACGAACCGTAGGCGGATAACCTTTTTTCAAAATTTCCTGCTTAATAAACTCAAGAACTTCCGTCTGTTTTGCTGTTATCTTTCCTTGTGCCATATATATAACCTCCATTCTGTAAAAAAAAATCGAAAATTTGTTCGAAAAAGTGTTGACAAACAACTGTTCGAATATTATAATCATATTATACCAAACAGTTGTTCTTGTGTCAAATATAAATTGCACAAAACACATCAAAATTTAACTAATAATTTATATCATATACATATAATACGAAAGGATGATTATTATGAAGAGAAGTAGAAGAACTAAAGGAACAAATATTAATAAATATGTTTTAATTTGTGCATTTATTGCTGTTTTGGCAATTATTTTGGCTGCAACCGGTATGTTTGCCCAAGCAAATGAACAGAACAATGTTACTTACGAGTCTATTATGATAGAAGCCGATGACACATTATGGGATATTGCCGTAGAATATTGTGATACAGACCAGGAAAGCATTTCTGAATATATTGACAATATTAAGGAGATTAATAATATTTCATCTGATATGATTGTCAGTGGGAATTATTTAATAGTATATACATATAATTAATCTTATGAAAAGCGTGTGATAAGCAATAATCACACGCTTTTCATTTCAAAAACATAATTTTTACACATAATTTATTTACCATATAAACATAAAGCTAAATGCTTTTATATACAAGTTTTTTTAATTCAATTTCATAACCCTCCTTGACCCTGGTGATGCATTTTACCAGGGTCATGCTTTATTTCTTTTCACGTAAAGTCACGGCATTCCTTGCACGACGTCTTCGCTCATCCTCCTGTGCAGCATAATGTTTTCTTGTTGTATTAACATCGCTGTGACCAAGAACGTCAGCAACAAGATAAATATCGCCTGTTTCCTGATACAGCGTAGTACCATAAGTACTTCTAAGCTTATGTGGTGTTATATGTTTAATACTCGTTATAAGAGAAGCATATTTTGTCACAAGCTTCTCAACTGTTCTAACACTTATTCGCTTCATTTGACTTGATAAAAAGAATGCATTTTCGTGTCCTTCGACCGGTATAATATGCTTACGTTCTTCCAGATATGCAAGAAGTGCTTCTAAAACCTCTTCACCAAAGTATACAACGCTTTCTTTACCACCCTTACGATGTACCTTTACACCACAAATGTCATAATTTATATCATTTAAATCTATACCAACACACTCAGATACTCGTAACCCCGTTCCCAGGAGCAGTGTAAGAAGCGCTAAATCACGAACTTTTGTCTTATTGTGGTATTGCTTTTGCTTTTTTGATAAGGAATCACCCGATTCAACCTCATCTAAGAGTCTTGCTATTTCATTTGGTTCAAGTCTAACAATTTCTTTTTCATGAATTCTCGGCATTTTAACCTTAACAGCCGGGTTATTTTTAATCATCTCTCGATTGAAGAAGTAGTTGTACATCGCTCTTAATGCAGAAAATTTACGTTTTAATCCCTGTTCATTGTTAGTATATTCAATATTATCCTTCTCGTACAATTTAAGATAATTCATATATTCTTCCAAATCAAGAGTATTCATTTCATCTAATAATTCCAAAGGTAAATCATGCATTACACAATCCTTATATTTAGGATTATTATCGATAATATAATTAAAAAATATACGCAAATCATAAGCATACCCTAATTTTGTTCTAGGAAGAGTAGTAGCATCAATGCCATTGAAAAACAAATTGCAAAACTTAGGCAATTCCTTCAAAACCTCTCGCATTTTTGTGATAATCTCTTTATTTACTTGTTCGTTATATGTTTTATCGTTAGCTGCCATTTTTTCTCCATTTCATTAACCCGGTTGACATTTACGGAAGCTTATAGCTATCCACACCGCTTGTTATCGCATTGAACAATCTTTCTTTAATTCCAGGATTCTCTCTATTAAGCTGTGCAAGAAGCTCTTTTACATACTGTCGCTTAGTATGACCATCAACCGGGCAAGGGTTCTTTGCCACAGGAAGCTCATATTTATTAGCAAAACCAATAACATCACATTCATTCATATACATCATAGGTCTAATTAACGTAAGACCTGTCCTGTCCCAAAATGTATATGGAGAGAAGGAGTGGAAGCGACCTTCGAAAATCAGCGAAAGCAGCATAGTTTCAATAACATCATCTCTATGATGAGCGTACGCTATTTTGTTACATCCAAGTTCTAATGCTTTCTCGTTCAATGCACCCTTACGCATTTTTGCACATAGAGAACATGGATTTGATTCTTTACGGTCACTAAAAATAATGTTACCAATCTCTGTATTAACAATATGATATTCAACCTCGAGCTGTTTACATAATAAATTTATGTCGTCCAGTTTTTGAATTCCTAATCCTAAATCAACAGTTATTGCCACAATATCAAATTTTTTTGGATAAAATCTCCTAAGTCCCTGTAAAGCATATAACAATGTCAGACTATCCTTGCCACCTGATATACCGATTGCGATTTTATCGCCTTCCTCAATCATATTATAATCATCAATTGCACGTCTTACATAACTATATAATTGTTGTAATTTCATACTTATCACCTTAACAAAATATTATAATTATAAACAAATTATTAACAAAAATTAACAAAATGTAAGCGGTGTAGTGTCATTATACCGCAATCCAACTATTCGCAAAACACAAGTTTTACGAATAGTTGGGTGTGTGAACAACCCTGAACACCGCTATTTATCAATTTTTGAGTTTCTTATTAACAATATCAACTATCAAATCCACAGTTGCGTCCACACCAAGCATTGCGCTGTTAATACATATATCATAAGAAACAGCATCACCCCATTTTTTACTTGTATAACAATTATAATAGCTGGCACGTTTTTTATCTGTTTTATTGACAAAATCTTTTGCTTGGGAAATTTTTTTTACATCAGGATATCTGTCCATAACACGTTTGATTCGCGAATCCATATCACCATATATAAACACTTTAAGAACATTATCCCGTTCTTCAAGAGCATAATCAGCACAACGACCAACTATTACACAAGATTCCTCATCAGCAAGCTTCTTAATGGAATCAAATTGTGCCAGAAAGACCTTGTGACCGATCGGCATATTCACGCCACCAATAGTGGAATAACTCATCGAATATGTATCCATTACCAATGAATATAAAAAGCTTTTTGTTGGCTGTTCATCATGTTCCGCAAAGATTTGTTCACACAAACCGCTGTCTTTAGCTGCAACAGAAATTAATTCCTTATCATAGCATTTAATTCCAAGCTTTTCAGCAACCTTGAAGCCAATTTCTCGGCCGCCGCTACCAAATTGTCTACCAATTGTTATTGCAAATTTCTTACTCATAATAAATACCTCCATTCATATTTATTAATTTCTTGTTAATAATTTATTTATATTTAATAATTATAAATTATTAATAATTAATAATTATAATTTATTTTTAT
>CAYWDL010000173.1:0-2439 GCA_964457015.1 uncultured Roseburia sp.
CATATCAGTCGGTGACTTATAAGGATTTTCACCATAAATGCCTTCAAAAACAGCATTAAGCACAGGAAAAATCTCAATATCTCTATTATAATTAACCGCAACCTCACCATATGCTTCAAGGTGGAATGGGTCAATCATGTTCACATCATTCAAATCCGCTGTAGCCGCTTCATAAGCAAGATTAACCGGATGCTTCAACGGAATATTCCAAATCGGGAAGGTTTCAAACTTAGCATATCCTGCCTTAACCCCACGCTTATTATCATGATACAGCTGCGAGAGACACGTAGCCATCTTACCGCTTCCGGGACCCGGCGCAGTGATAATCACGAGAGGTCTTGATGTCTCAATATAATCATTCATTCCAAAACCTTCGTCACTGACAATATGGTTAACATTTGTCGGATATCCTTCAATTGCGTAATGTATATATACTTTAATACCCTGCTTTTCAAGCTTTTCCTTAAAGGTCTTAGCTACACTCTGCCCCTTAAACATAGTTACAACAACACTTCCAACATATAACCCACAGCTTCTATATTCTTCAATTAGTCTTAAAACATCTTTATCATAAGTAATACCCAGATCTTCTCTCTTCTTGTTCTTTTCAATAGCATCTGCCGCAATAACTATAACAATTTCAGACTGATCTGCAAGCTGCAATAACATCTTTAACTTACTATCAGGCTCAAATCCCGGTAATACTCTGGACGCATGAAAATCATCAAAAAGTTTACCACCAAATTCAAGATATAATTTATCTCCGAATTTTCCAATCCTCTCTTTGATATACTCTGATTGCATTTTTAGATATTTTTCATTATCAAAACCAATTCTCATAATCTAAGTCTTCCTTTACTGCTATATGTGTTTCACAACGTGATAATTATAGCACTTGTTTGTCCTATTCTCAAGCGAATAAATTGTTTATAATTGTACTTTTTTAAGCATAAGAAAAGCTCCAAGATTGCCCCTTTTACCGTTAGTTGCCCTATGGGAGAACAATAATTTATCATTGCAGCATGTGCATACATTTGTCACGGCAATATTTTCCTTTTTTACACCTGCCTCTAACAAGACAATTTCATTAACCTTCCACAAATCCAATAAAAACTTATCATTACCTTTATCCTTCAATATTTCGTCTATATGCTCCGGGAATTCATTTGCAAATTCATCTGCAACCTCCCTGCTAATCTCATAGCAATCCATGCAAATAGAAGGTCCAATAGCACATATTAGATTCTCAGGCTTTGTTCCGTACTTCTCAGTCATAAGCTTTACGGTTTCCCTACCAATTCTTCCAACTGTTCCTCGCCAGCCAGAATGGGACAAACCTATAGCCTTATTCTCTTTGTCAATGAAATACAATGGAACACAATCCGCATAAAATGTGGCAAGAATAAGTCCCGGTTCATTTGTTACCATACCATCAACATCAACAAACTCATTGGCCCTTACTATACCATTTCCTGCGTGCTCTTTTTTAACTTCAATCACATTAGTTGTATGAGTTTGATTTGAACTAACTATATTTTCAGGCACACTATCAAATGTCAACGCAATTCGCCTAAAATTCTCAGTGACACTAGCTTCCTCATCACCTCTTGTAAAGCTTAAATTCATTGATTCAAATATTCCTTTGCTCACACCGCCTTTTTTTGTTGTAAAGCAATGATTTACCATATCTCCACATTCATCATCAATCAACGTAAACTTAAGTAATGGAACTATATTTTCCTCAATATTTTCATTAAATAACACTATGGAATTGTCCGAATTTTTTCTAATAATATCCATTACAAACCACCAATTTACAAATACTTAACAACATCTTCAAGTTCTTTTCTCTTTGGCATCTGTGGCGTGATATCAGGATATCCTACAGAAATAACTGACACAATCACTTCGTCATCAGGTATCTGCATATATTTTCTAATTCCAGCCTCATCATACAATCCCATTATAAGAGTTCCAAAACCCATCTCATAAGCCTTTAAACACAAATTCTGCACCTGAAGGCCATTATCAAAGCACTGGAAGCCTTCCTTTAAATGAGTTGCATACTCGCCTTCTACTGTAAATCCACTCTTTCCATTTACAACAGTAGAAACAATATAAGCCGAACAATTGACAGTGTTATTGATATTAAACTGTGGTAAAAGCTTACTAAACTCCTCTTTTTTCTCCTTAGTATCCACAACATAATACTTTGAGACCTCAGAATTCTTCCATGATGGCGCAAGCAAAGCCGCTTTAAACAGCTCATCCAGCTGTTCTCTGCCAATCTCTTTATCCTGATACTTTCTAATACTTCTTCTACCTTCAAGACATTTTTGTAATTCCATTATATCCAACCTTTCCGGTGCATACAGCACACCTCACAAAATAAACAATATATTAAATATAATAGCAGAACTCATGCCTTTTTTCAATATC
>CAYWDL010000173.1:2449-4824 GCA_964457015.1 uncultured Roseburia sp.
AAGAACTCCCTCAATAGCTTTTCAGACTTTTCTTCATCTCCATCCTCTATGGTGATTTTTATAACATCATCCTTCTTTACGCCAAGGCCCATAATTCCAAAAAGCTTCGTTGCATCAGCACATTTGTCATCCTTCTCAATAGTTACAATACTATCCAGCTCCTTTGCAAGCTGTACAAGCATTCCTGCCGGTCTGGCATGAATTCCAACCTCATCCTTTATTTTGTATTCAAATGTTCTCATAGCTTTGCCTCCTTTATTTTTCTACGTTATAATTATTCACACAAAACTATGATTTTTATTACTATTTTTTATACATTAATTTCCTATTCTACACCATACTATCCACAAGCTTTTCAATTGCTGCCATATCGCTATCCTTCATTGTAGAACGAATAGTTACTATATCTTCCACTAAATCAATATTCTTCATAGACTCGATTATCGGCTTCATAACCCTTGCAGCACTCGGAGCCCACGAGCCATTTTCCACAATTGCAATCTTTCTATTCTGATATGCCTTACTCTGAAGATGTAACAAGAAATCCTGCATGCAAGGGAACACGCCACCGTCATAGCTTGCAGCTGCAACTATCATTCTGTCATACCTAAACGCATCCTCGATAACCTCCGCCATATCCTCTCTTGCCAAATCGCTTACAACTACCTTTTCTACACCCTTTTCACGAAGCATTTCACCAATCTTTTCAGCAACCATTGCTGTATTTCCATGAATAGATGCAAATGCCACAAGCACACCTTTATTTTCAGGCTTATAGCTACTCCATATATCATAAAGATCAATGTAATACGACAGATTTTCTGACAAAACAGGACCGTGTAATGGGCATATAAATTCTATATTCAAATTTGCTGCCTTCTTAAGAAGTGTCTGCACCGGCGCACCGTACTTACCAACAATATTAAAATAATATCTTCTTGCCTCACACGCCCAATCATTATCCTTTGTAAGCTCCAATGCACCAAATTTACCAAATCCATCTGCCGAGAACAATATTTTGTCCTTCTTATCATATGTCACCATAACCTCCGGCCAGTGAACCATCGGTGCCATTACAAATGTAAGTTCGTGCTCGCCTAAAGATAAGCTATCACCTTCTTTTACAACCAACGTTCTTCCATCAAGATTAATATCAAAAAACTGTGGCAGCATAGCAAATGTTTTAGCATTTCCAACCAGTGTTACATCCGGAAAAAGCTCAACCAATCTTGCTATACTTCCTGCATGGTCTGGCTCCAAATGCTGAATTACAAGATAGTCAACACCTCTACCATCAAGCTCTTCTAAAAGATTTTTCTCCCATTCTTCCATTCCACGCTTATCAACAGTATCCATTACTGCAACCTTTTCATCCAAAATCACATACGAATTGTATGATACGCCCTCTGGCACTACATACTGACTTTCAAACAAATCAATTGTTGTATCGTCTACTCCAATGTACTTTACCTTTTCTGTAATATTTACCTTCATAATTTCCTCCATTTATAATAACTTATTTTCTGCATACCTCGATACTGATATTGTTATATCGTCCATCATTCAGCCTCCCAAACCTTTCTAATCAGCTCGTCAACATCATACTTTTCATCTATTAAAACATATTCACAACCATATTTCTTACACATTTCGAAATAATATTTGTTATATTCAATCAATTCCTCTTTTATTAAGCCCTCATCATCACCTCTATCTTCAATGACACATGCATATTTTCTAATATCATCAAAATGTTTCTCTATATATTCTTCAGACATTATAAGATACACACATTTTATATCTTCCAAGTAATCTTCATGAAAGCTTTCTTTCCAATTATGGGGAATATAGCATCCTTCTATAATAACATTCTGATCATTCTCCACAATTGTTTTAATCATTTCCCGAATAACAGGCCACAAAACCTTTGTCAGCTCGATATCATTATTTTGTTGCTCTATCATCCCAGTTCGTATCAATCCCATTTTAATATGGTCTATTGACTCATATGGATAATTATTCTTCTCCATTAATCTTTGTGCTAAATTCGTTTTACCTGTATGCGTGCTACCACCTATTAAAATAACCATTTCTGCCTCCAAATAAGAATAGAGTTTGCTTCGCAAACTCTTCGCGCCTGAGCGGAATTGCGAAGCAATTATTCTCTTTACCGCGAAGTGCGCATCCTGCGGAGCAATTTTTGTTGTATAGGGAAGTCGGGAGAACTTTCCTATACAATAAAAAATAAGACCACAACTTAAGTTATGTTCTTATTCTATCACAATAACATATATTTGCCTATAATTTTATCAACTTATTATTTTCCTCTACAAACTCAAAAATCCTCACAGCATCCTTGGCACATTTCACATCTT
>CAYWDL010000174.1:0-4775 GCA_964457015.1 uncultured Roseburia sp.
CTCAAGCTGGAAAAGGTAAATTAAATTATCGTTGTCCATCATGTTTCTTAAGAGACTTGGATATTGATATGTTTTATGATAAAGATAAGAAGGAATACTTCTGTATTCGTTGCCAGTATACAGGTAGCGAGGATGACGTAAAGGATAAGAACCAGATGGCTCGTTTCCGTTACAGAAGTATGATGAAGCGTTATTCGATGGAGGACTTTGAAAAGTTCGATTAAGGAATGGAGTAGTAATGGAGTTTATCAAAGGACATGATATTTCTACACTCATTGAAGTGGAGAATTGCGGAGGCAGATTCTTTGACAATGGAGTGGAGAAGGATGCAATAGAAATTTTAAAAAGTTATGGTGGTAACTGGGCAAGAATCAGAGTGTGGAATGATCCATACTCTGAGGATGGCGCACCGTATGGTGCAGGTAACTGCGATGTTGAGAATATGGTTAAGCTTGCAAAAAGGGTAAAGCAGGCTGGAATGAAGTGGTTGATGTGTATACATTACTCAGATTTCTGGGCTGACCCTGGTAAGCAGTATCTTCCAAAGGCATGGGAAGGCAAATCAGTTGATGAGCTGGAAGTTCTTGTGTATGAATTTACAAAGGAATTGTTGGACATTTGCAAAAAGGAAGATATTATGCCTGATATGGTTGCCGTAGGTAACGAATTATCAAATGGATTGATGTGGCCTGTTGCTAAATGGCCTGAATTTGATAATATCGCAAGATTTGTTAAGGCGGGCGCAAGAGCTGTTCGCGAGGCTGATTCTGCCCTTCCGATAATGATTCATCTGGATAATGGCGGAAAGATTGAACTTTATGAAGAATGGTTTGATAATTTTGTAAAACGTGGCGGAGATTTCGATGTTATCGGTCTTAGCTATTACCCATTCTGGCATGGAAGTCTGGAAGGTTTAAGGGCAAATCTTGAAAATTGTGTTAAGCGATATGGCAAGGAATTGATTATCGCAGAGGTAAGTATGGGACACACAATGGAGTCTTATGCTGAGTATGAGCAGTTGCCAGAGGATAATAGAAAAGGTGCTGCAACAAGACTTGAGTTGGCAGAGAAAGTACCATTCCCAATGACTGAACAGGGACAGTCAGACTTTATCCAGGCAGTTATGGATATTGTGAAAAATGTTCCTGAAGGAAAAGGTAAGGGAATATTCTGGTGGGAACCGGCTTGGATTCCTGTACCGGGCAGTGGCTGGGCTTTAAAGCCGGGCTGGGAATATGTTAGAGAAAAAGGTCCTGAAGGCAATGAATGGGCTAATCAGGCGCTCTTTGACTATAACGGAAATGCACTTTTAGCTTTGAAAACTATAAGAGATTTCAAATAGGAACCATAGGTGAGCAACAAATGCGCATTAAAATTAGCGCGGAAATGGGGCAAAATGAGAAAGAATTTTAAAAGATTTCTTGCTGGTGCTATGTGTGTTGTAATGATTGGTCTTACAGCTTGTAGCTCAGATGAAGGAACAAACAAGGAAGAAGAAACAACAAAGGCTGCCGAAACTAACACAGATGATGGAGAAGAAGACAGCAAGATTGTATCTATAATCAGAGATATTGAATATGCATCTGAAAAGAAAGAGGCGTTAAGCTTCGAAGGAAGTGAAGCTGTTGACAGCGAACTTTATGTTGCACCTGTAGAAGGTATGACAGACGAGTTTATGCGCGGTGTTGATATTTCTTCATACGTAGTAGAGAAGGATGCAGGAGTTGTATTTAAGGATTTCGAAGGAAATGAGCTTAAGGATCATGAATTCTTCGAGTTACTTGCAGATTGTGGTGTTAACTGGGTTCGTATCCGTGTATGGAACAATCCGTATAATAGTGATGGTAAAGGCTATGGCGGTGGTAACAACGACATAGAGAAGGCTGTTGTAATGGGTAAACTGGCTACAGATGCCGGAATGAAGGTATTAATAGACTTCCATTACTCGGATTTCTGGGCTGACCCTTCAAAGCAGATGGTACCATTGGCTTGGGATCACAAGACATTAAAGGATATGGAAACACTTATTTCAGAGTTTACAACAGATTGTCTTAACAAGCTTAAGGATGCCGGTGTAGACGTTGGAATGGTTCAGATTGGTAACGAGACAAACGCAGGCTTTGCCGGTGAAACAGATGCAGACAGAGTTTATACACTTATGAGAGCTGCAAGCGCTGCAATTCGTGCAGTTGACAAGGATATCAAGATTGCTGTTCATTATGCAAACCCTGAGAAGTCAACATTTACTGATTACGCTGACAATTTGGATGAAGCTGAATTGGATTATGACGTATTTGGTATTTCGTACTATCCATATTGGCATGGAACATTAGATAACTTATCTAGTGTTATGAAGACAATTCAGGAAGATAATGGCAAAGACGTAATGGTTATGGAAACAAGCTGGGCATATACAATGGATGATGGCGATGGTTTCTCTAACAGTATTGGTAATGGTGCAACAGGTGTTGATTGGAGATATGAAGTATCAGTTCAGGGTCAGGCAAACGAGGTTCGTGATGTAATGAACACTGTATGCCAGGCAGGCGGACTTGGTGTGTTCTATTGGGAGCCTGCATGGATTCCTGTAGAAGTATGGACAGAAGGCGATACAGGAATTTATGAATCAAACAAGGAAGCTTGGGAGAAGTACGGCTGTGGTTGGGCTTCGAGCTACTCTGTAAAATATGATCCTGATGATGCAGGTGTATGGTATGGTGGTTCTTCATGGGATAATCAGGCGATGTTCGCATTTGACGGAACACCACTTGAAAGCTTAAAGGTATTCAAGTATGTATTTGGCGGAACAACAACAGAAAACGTACTCAGCTATGTAGATGATATCGAATATCAGTCAGGTGTAGGCAAGCCACTTGAAATGCCAACAACAGTTGAAGCAACAATGCTTGATGGTTCAAAGCTTGAGGTTGAGGTAACATGGAATGCAGATGAAGTTGCAGCTATTGATACATCAAAGGGTGCTGAATACACAGTAAATGGTAAGGTTGAAAAGGATGGCAAGACATTCGAAATTAAGTGTCAGCTGGCTGTCTTGGATGTAAACTATATCAAGAATGAAGGCTTTGAAGAATCCGGAATGTCTATGTGGACAATTTCTGATACAAAGATTGTAGATAGAACAAAGGATAACAACAAGCGTACAGGTGAGTATTCACTTAAGTTCTGGAGCGATTCAAAGGTTGTTTATACAGCTGAACAGAAGATTGAGAATCTTCCGGCAGGTAAGTATAAGTTGTCAGCATTCCTTCAGGGTGGTGACGCTGACGCATCAGATTTATTTGAACTTTACATTTCAGTAAATGGAACAAAATATACAGCTAATGGAGTACTTTCAGGTTGGTTAAACTGGTCAAATCCGGTTGTTAACGACATCGAGGTTCCAGCTGGTGCAGAGGTTGTCGTTGGTGTTAATGTTAATGCTAAGGCAGGAGCATGGGGCGCATGGGATGACTTCACACTTAACGCAGTAGATTAATTTATGTTAATCATAAACCATTAAAATGGGGCGGAGCAGTTGCTCCGCCTCGTTTTATGTGATAGAATGTAACTATTCAGAGCTGTGCGATTTTTAGCTTTTTAGTGTTCTCTGAATAGTTATGTTCAAGATTTTCTATGGAGGATAGTTTATATGAATTTATTAGATGGTAAAGAGATAAGACTTGGTACCTGCTATTATCCTGAGCATTG
Organism: uncultured Roseburia sp.; assembly: GCA_964457015.1. Lineage (GTDB taxonomy): Bacteria > Bacillota > Clostridia > Lachnospirales > Lachnospiraceae > SVEL01. The sequence continues at coordinate 3,709 of CAYWDL010000174.1, forward strand.
GGATAAGTCATTGTGGGAGGATGATTTGCGCAGAATGTTAGCGGTAGGTATAGAGGTTATACGTATTGCGGAGTTTGCATGGAGCAAGGTTGAATTACATGAGGGTGAATTTGACTTCTCATTTTTTGATGAGTTCCTTGAACTGACAGAAAAGGTTGGAATGAAGGTAATCTTTTGTACTCCTACAGCTACACCTCCAGCTTGGCTTACAGAGAAGTATCCTGAAGTGTTAAATGCAAGACAGGATGGAGTATTGTTCCGACATGGACAGAGAAGACATTACAACTACAATTCAAAGAAATATATTGAGTTATCAGCCATTATTACAGAGAAGTTTGCAGAGCATTATGCTAAGCATCCAAGTATAATAGGTTGGCAGTTGGATAACGAATTTAACTGCGAGCATTGGGAATTTTACTCTGAAAGCGATACATTAAGATTTAGAGAATTCTTAAGGGAAAAGTATGGTACTCTTGATGCATTAAATGATGCTTGGGGAACAACCTTCTGGAATCAGACTTATACAGCATGGAGCGAAATATACGTACCAAGAGTAGTTGCGTGGGGCAATAATAATCCTCATCATTTGCTTGATTACAAGAGATTTATATCTGATAGTGCATGCAAATACGCCAAGATGCAGAGCGATATATTGAAGAAATATATTAAGCCAGGCGATTTTATAACAACTAACAGTATTTTTGGCAATCTTGATTGCTGTAGAATGACCGAGGAAAGCCTTGATTTTATGTCATATGATTCCTATCCAAACTTTGGTTATTGTCTCAATGACTATGAAAATGTAAAGAAAGATTTGAATGATAGAAAATGGAGCAGAAACCTGATGGAGGCAAGAGCGATTTCACCGATATTTGGTATTATGGAGCAGCAGTCAGGTTCTACAGGTAATCATCAGGGTATGGAGGGACCTGCTCCGAGACCGGGACAGATAACGCTTTGGACAATGCAGAGCATTGCTCATGGTGCGGATTATATCAGTTATTTCAGATGGCGTACCTGTACAATGGGTTCTGAAATTTACTGGCATGGAATTCTTGACTATTCAG
>CAYWDL010000175.1:0-4774 GCA_964457015.1 uncultured Roseburia sp.
AGACTTTAAAGTATTCTTCACGCCATTTTGTGCAATTGTCATCTTCATAGAATCTGATACAAATTTCTTCATCATTTTCAGGCAATAAATTTAAATACATATACACATAAACAATATTAGGTCTTTTAGAGTTGATTTCGTAAGTAGTGTCTATAATACCGGGAGCATTTATAGAAGCTACAATTGTATCAATAATCTCATTATGGTTATTTGAGCCCTCATAATACTTAGGATTTGGCACTTCAATTTCAAAGCCCAAGTCATATGTTTGGACATATTCAGTTAAGTTAACACCCTCAGGGGCTTCAATTTTAAGCAGGCAACAGCCGTCTTTGGTAACCGCGTCAAAATATTTTTGGTCTAATGTAATCTTTAAGCCACACATTTCAAGCTGCTCATCACAGTCAGTCATAAGCTCGCGGTATTGCTTCTTGAGGTTTGCGTAATTGTAAGCGCCATCAGCGTTCTGTCTGTCAAGGTATGAATAAATGGCAAATCCGGCGATTATACATACGATAGTTATAGCAATAACCCATTTTAAACTACCCTTGGAAGAAGATTTTCGCTTTTTCGAATTCAATGTAAGGTTCCCACCGAATTTCTTTACAATATTCACAATTAACTTGAATCTGATTGTAAGGATAAGTGCCGCAAGTGTTATTAAAAGGCCCAATACGCAGTATACTGTATAGGATGCCGTTATATTAGTTCTGTTGAGTATGAATGAGCCTAAAAGCATGTTTACAAGCAAATGTAAAATCGCCAAAACGCCTACGGTTATGATGACGCCTATAAGAGCGTATCTGTAGATTACAGGTATCATAATCACACATGCGAATATCATAAATATTCCGGCAAAATATATTTCCACAAGCTCAGTTTGACTGTAAATTGAATAAAATGCAGATGCGGGGTCAGTCATTAAGCCAACTGTAATGCTAAGTGTTACATATGCAAGCAAGGTACTAAATATCAAAAGAAAATTCGGTAAATAGGTTTCAAGCAAGCGCTTTCTTGGAGAAGCAGCAACACATTCAATTGTGGATAAGGCAATAAAATAGTGTGCAAGCATAGTAGGTGCAAGTGTTATAAGTGTACAGCCAATGTAAGCAAGCTCTGTTGTCATAAGAATATAAAATCCGGCAAGCAGAAAAGTTAATAAGAAAAATATACTTGGCAGAATGCTTGTATCACTGTATTTAGTTAGTTTTAAACATTTTCGCATTTCGCTAAACATAGAAATTCTCCTTTCCTACTTAAATAATAATGGATGCTTGCTATCCTTCATAAGAGCCACACTTATCTGTGAAAGTGTAGGGATTTCTGTTGTAATATCAAAACCATCCAGCTTCTCAAGGTCTGCCACAGGACAAAGCCCCTCAAATCCATAGTCATTTTGCTGGAAACCTAAAATCAGACCTTCAATTCTTGCGGTATTTTTTGCTTCGCCTTTAACAATTACATACTTTTCCTTTAAATCCTCCACAAAACCCTGTTCAATTATCCTGCCATGAGCAATGATAATGGCGTAGTCTGTAACATTTTCCATATCGGAAATGTTGTGAGTGGAGAACAATACACTCTTCTCGCCATTACCTGCATCAAGGTATTCACGGATAAGGCTGCAGAGCTTGTCACGCATAAGTGGGTCAAATGGTGAAGCCGGCTCATCAAGAAGTAAAAGCTTGGTGTCTCTTGCTAAAACGGAAGCTATGGCAGTTTTCATTTTCATACCATCTGATAATGAAGTAATGGCCTGCTTTTCATCCAATAACCCTAAATCATCGCAAATAGCTTTGTATTTATCCTTTGAAAAATTGTCATATAACAACTCATTTGCTTTTCCAAAATCCTCTATTGTACATGTGCTTAAGAAAAAGTCGTTAGGGCTTGTGTAACCGATATTATTTCGGATAATGTTTTCTTTTTTTTCTCCGTTGAAATAGCTTATAGTTCCTGTATAATCTGAACGGACACCGCTAAGTATCTTGAGAAATGTACTTTTTCCGGCGCCATTTTCGCCTATAAGTGCGATAGCAAAGCCCTTTGGAATAGACAGCTTTGGAATATCCAAGTAAATCCATCCGTTGTATTTTTCTTCTATATTTCTAATTTCAATTAATGATTCAAAATCCATAAAAACCTCTTTTCTGAGCGATTTGTCGCGCTCATTTTCAATGTTATGTCCTAGCAGCCTGTTTTTCGTATATGCTCATATAGCTGTGCTTTTCAAAACTATGTCTTAGAATAATTGATAGTGCTACGCCGATTATAATAATGACAGCACTCATTATATAAAGCTCTGGCAATGTAGTAGTGGTAATTATACTATATTCAAATATGCTACATATGAATGATACAATCATTGCTACGCCTATAATAATGCTACCTATAATTAGATGCTTATACATACACGCTAGAAAAATCAGTGTAAATGCCACACCAAAGGCTCCTGATATGAAGCTTTCTGTAACGTCAGCTAAAGTAGTTTCCTCGGAATTGAGATATATTACCATTGCTATGGCCAATATTATATAAACGATAATTCCACTAATAATAGAAAAGATATCAGGTCCGGTTATATCGAAAAATCTTCTCATTGGAGAGGAGCCGACCATATCACTAAACATAGTTGAACTGACAATCAATGTTGTATAATTCAAACCCATCGTCAGCATAAGAGCAGAAACGAAATGGTTGTCCGTGCCAAAGCTAAGAAACATAAAACCATAAAGTATAAGCATAACCGATGCACCTATGTAGAATTTGAAAACTGGCACATATTTTATAAATTTGAAATATGTAATTAAGTCCTTAATCATGGTACATTTCACCTACCTTCTTCTCAAAAAGTCTGAATTTTAAATATATTAATCCTATGCTAACAAGTAGTGTAGCAAACAAAAGTAAAACTTTGTAAGGAACAAAATAGTAAATGACAATATAAGTCCCTATCAAAATATATGCGATGTAAAATATAGCTACGCTTCTATCAGCACGAAATGATTTGTTTATGAAGTATATTGCAATTTCTGCGATAGCAACCATAAATGCTGTAATCATAACAGTGTCGATTATGGCAACTCTTTGGTAACAGCCTAGGAAAATGACAAATACCGCAAATGCTGTTGAAGCTATTCTTCGCAGAAAATCTGCAAATGCAAGTTTCGTAAATAGCTTGGCTCCATAAGGTGATGCCTTGACAAATTCTTCATTGCAGAAAGCCTTGTCAAATATTCCGCCAAAGTTACTGTGAGCAGAAGTAAACTCCAGGGTGAAAAAAATAAACATACATAATATGGAGAGTACAATACTGCCGGTAAAGAGAGAAACTAAGGTTATAATCACCGGATATAAAATATATATGCCCCATTTGGAGCCCTGTGAAGCAAAAAATGCATCGTATATAGTGGATAATTTATTCATAACAAAGTCCCTCTTTCATTTATTCAGCAGTTCCTGAAGAAAAGCTTATATTTATAGATTTTTCTTCGTTTGCTTCTGCCTTAATCATATAGTCACCGCTTTCTAAGTCGCCAAGCTCAAGAGTGTAGTCACCGCTAGAAGCATATGTAGCAGTACTTACAACATCTTTTGTCGGTGATAATACAGTGACAGTAACCTCACAGTCTTCAATCTCTAAGTGAACATTCAGTGAAACGTCTTCGAAGTCGTCACTGACAGGCATACTTATTTGACCCCAATCAGAAACATTCATAGATGATTCATAAAAAAACTCTTTTTCTTCCTGACAAGCGGTAAAAGTCAGGATACATAGTAATAATATTGCAATTAATTTCTTTTTCATAGGTAATAGCTCCTTTCACCCTAGATGCCAAGCAAAGTGTGTTGCTTCATTATGCCTACACTTATCTGAGTAAGAGTCGGTGTCTCAGTTACAATATCAAAGCCTGCCAACTTATCAAGGTTTTCGGCAAGGCATAAGCCTTCGCAGCCATAAGAATTTCTCGTAAAGCCGATTAAATACTTACCAAGCTTATGAGCCTCATCAGGCTCGCCCTTGACCATCACATATTTTTCTTTCAAGTCAGGAACAAAGCCCTGTTCCACAATCTCGCCCTTTTCCATAATGATGGCATAGTCTGTGACATTTTCCATGTCAGCAATATTGTGTGTTGAGAAAAATACTGTTTTTTCGCCATTGCCATTGTCAAGGTAACTGCGAACAAGATTGCAAAGGCTGTCTCTCATCAACGGGTCAAGAGGAGAAGCAGGCTCATCTAAGATAAGCATTTTTGTATTTCTTGCAAAGACTGCGGCCAGTTCAGCCTTCATCTTCATACCATCTGACATGGCTGAAATCTTAAGGCTTGAGTCCATCAAGTCAAGCTTGAAGCAAAGGTCCTTGAATTTCTCTGGCGAAAAGTTTTTAAACAACAGGCTACTTGTCTGACTTACTGTGTTAAGTGTCCACGCTGGCATAAAGTAGCTTGTCGAACTTGTATATCCAATACTCTCCCTTATAATCTTTTCATCTGTTTCGCCGTCAAAATAATCGATAGTACCTTTGAAGTCATTCTTCATACCGGATAAACACTTGATAAGTGTGGTCTTACCTGCACCGTTTTCGCCGATTAAGGCTGTAGCAAAGCCTTTTGGTATGTTTAATTCAGGTATATTTAATGCGAAATTCTTGAATTCCTTTTTTAAGTTTTTTATTTCAATCGCGTTGTTTGTGTTCATAGTTAACTCCTTATTCTTCCAATAAATCTAAGTCGATTTCATGGATAAAGTTACAGTTTACGATGCCGGA
>CAYWDL010000176.1:0-4763 GCA_964457015.1 uncultured Roseburia sp.
AAGGGAATAGAGGCGGCAGCAGTGACAGCGGTTTCTTCTTATCTTAGTGCAATGCCTGAAGAAGAGATAGCATTGGATATTTCCTTTGACCGACCATTTATGTATGTGTTGATTAAGAATGGTGTGCCGATGTTTGTGGGTACAGTTTATAATCCTGGGAAGTAAGGATAATGGTTAATAAAATAATTGTGGGTTTTATATTTTTGTTGTGACCAAAGTATAAAATAGGGTAGTATATAGGTAAAGGAATATACATAAGGAAGGTGAAAGGTATGAAGGGAGAAAAATTGCAGGATGCAATTGGTTTGGTTGATGAAGAAATGGTTAAGGATGCAGAAAATCCACAGGTTATTAAGAGGTCAGTTAAGTGGTGGAGATATGCGTCTGCGGCAGCGGCTGTGCTGATATTGGTGATATCTTTGGGAGTTGTCTTTTTGAGGGATAAGGGTGATGACACTGATAAGGGAGCGGGAGGAGTATCTCAACAGATTGTACAGGAAACTGAAAATCCCACACAGATGGTTGAAAATGACACCACTGTAGGAAGAAATGAGGAAAATCCCACAGCTTCTACGGGAAACACAGGCTCGTCATTGCATGGGATGGCAATATCTGAGGCTGTATACCCAAAGGATGAGACTGGTTTATATGAGGACTATAGGAATCTTGACATAGATTTGCAAGGCTTTTATAGTAAGACCTTGGCCAATTTTCTTTCCAATTCAAATGGGGAAAATAAGGTTTTTTCGCCGGTGAATCTGTATATGATGCTGTGTATGGTGACAGAGCTGACAGATGGTAATAGCCGTCAACAGATTCTTGATTTGATAGGAGCAGAGGACGTTGAACAGGTTCGCAAGGAGGCAAATGCCATTTGGAAGGCGGTTTATTCTGACGATGGTGAGATGATAAATGTTTTGGCAAACTCAGTATGGCTTCATAAGGATGTTGATTTCAATGAGGATACCTTGAAGAAGCTTAGCAGTTATTATTATGCGTCTTCTTACACCGGTGATATGGGCACGGAGGATATGAATGAAGCGCTGAGAAGCTGGATTAATGCTCAAACAGGAAATCTACTTAGTGATAAGGTTAATGGTATTGAGACGGATTATGATTCGTTGTTTGCTTTGGCAAGCACCATATATTATAGAGGTAGATGGTATGATGAATTCCATGAGACTGTCACGGGGACATTTTATGGCAGCAGTGGTGAACAGAGCTGTGAGTTTATGAAGCAGGAGATGAATAAGCATTATTACTGGGGAGAAAATTTTTCCGCAGTATTACAAAGTATTGATAAAGGCGGAGCAATGTGGTTTATTCTTCCTGACGAGGGTGTATCAATAGATGAATTACTTGCAGATGATGAAGTTTTGAGCTTTGTGAACGAGAATTATATGTGGGAAAATCATAAATACATAAAGGTGAATTTGTCGGTGCCAAGGTTTGATGTTGAAGCGGAATTTGATATGGAAGAAAGTCTGAAATCCATGGGCGTCATAGATATATTCGATAGCGGGTTGGCTGATTTTTCGCCTATGTGCGATTCAGGCAATATGGAAGTTGCAGAAATTACTCATGGTGCCAGAGTGGCAATTGATGAGGAGGGATGCATTGCCACTGCATACACTGTTATGATTACTGATGGTGCTACGATACCTGAGGGGGGAGAGGTTGACTTTGTACTGGACAGACCATTTATGTTCGTTATCACACAAAGGAATGAGCTGTTGTTTGCCGGCGTGGTTAATCAGATGAATTAGGAGGTGAGGGCATGGATGATAACAGTATAGTGGATATGTATTGGTCTCGCGATGAGAAGGCCATAGAGGTTACGCGAGACAAGTATGGACGTTATTGTTATTCCATAGCTTATAATATACTGGGTAGCAGAGAGGATTCTGAAGAGTGTGTCAATGATACTTATCTGGGAGCATGGAACAGTATGCCGCCACACAGACCTGCGATGTTGCCTACATTTTTAGGTAAGATTACAAGAAGTCTTTCGTTGAAGAAGTGGCGTGACAAAAACAGAATTAAGCGAGGCGGCGGTCAGGTGGATGTGACTCTGGAGGAATTGCAGGAATGTATTCCGGCAGGGAGTAATATCGAGGAAGAACTGGAAGCTAAAGAGCTTGTGGAAGTGGTTAATGGATTTTTGAGAGAATTGGCTGTAGAGGAGCGAAGAATATTTTTGCGAAGATATTGGTATTTTGATTCGATTGATGATATATGCAAACGTTTTGGATACGGAAAAAGTAAAGTTAAAATGAAGCTTTTTCGCACCCGCGAGAAGCTTATGAAAAGACTGGAAAGAGAAGGTGTGGAGATATGAAAAGGAATAACTGGTTATGTAAAGTTTCATTGACTAACCAGCCTTTTGATTGTATAGTTAAAATGTAATATAATTACAAGAATATGGAAATGAAATCAATGTTGAAGGAATTGGATTAGGATTGAGTACAGGGAGAACACAAGATGATAAAAACAATTTTTTTTGATTTAGATGGAACTTTATTACCTATGAATAATGACAAATTTATAGAAGCATATTTTGGAAGACTTGCGGCGAAGCTGGCGCCACATGGATATGAACCCAACAAATTAATTGAAGCAGTATGGTCAGGCACGAAGACAATGATGGTTAACGATGGAAGTAGAACCAATGAGGAAGCCTTCTGGGGAAGATTTGTAGAAATATATGGCAAGGAAGCGTTGGATAAAATGAATCTTTTTGATGAGTTTTATCATAATGAATTTCAGGAGGTTCAAAAGGTCTGTGGCTTCAATGAGAAAGCTAAAAAAGTGGTTGAAAGAGCCAAAGAACTGGGCTGCCGAGTGATTCTTGCAACGAATCCGTTATTTCCTGCTATTGCTACTGAAAGCAGAATTTGTTGGGCAGGACTTACACCTGAAGATTTCGAGGTGTATACTACATACGAGACTTGCAGGTATTGCAAGCCTAATCCTAAGTATTATCAGGAATTGGCAGAAAGAGTTGGTGTGAATCCGGCCGAGTGCCTGATGGTAGGTAATGATGTATACGAAGATATGGTTGCATCAGGTAAGATAGGCATGAAGGGATTTTTGCTTACCGACTGCCTTATAGATGACAGGCATATCGGCATTGCAGATTACCCAAATGGTGGATTTGACGAATTACTTGCATACTTAGATAAACAATTCGAAAAAGAAAACAGTTAAAACAGCGGCGGCAGCTACCTTTACAAGGCTGCCGCCTTTTGCTGCTATGATAAGAGCAACAATAAAGCCTGTCAATGCAGAAAAAATGCTATTTGTTGCGCTAAGTATTGCCGGAAAGGTCATAACCGACAAGGTCACGTATGGCACATAGTATAAAAATGATCTGACAAAAGTATTCTTTATTTCGGTTCTAATAATAGTTAATGGCAAAAGTCTTATGAGATAAGTAACTACAGCCATCACAAGTATATATATGTAAATATTACCATTCATATTATTCTGCCTCCTTTGCGGGTTTGTTCTGTTCCTCGTTTATATCAATAGGAAATAAAAATGCAGCAGCACCGGCAATTATTACTGTTAGAATAATAATTGTAAAGCCTGAAGATATATTTTTAAGGAAAGGCAGAATACTAAACAAAAGGCTTGCAAGCATTGATATAATAACCAATCCGCGGATTACCTTATTGGCCTTCGCAGGAGGAATGATGATTGCAATAAACATTCCGTAAAGTGCCACGCCTAAAGCACTTAGTACTCGCGCAGGCAGGATGCTGCCGGAAAGTGCGCCAAGAAATGTTCCCAAAGCCCAGCCTGGCGATGCTACGCATATGGCACCGTAGCAATAAAATGGGCTAAGACGCTTTGGTCTGCTGCTGCAGATTCCAAAGATTTCATCTGTAATTCCGTACGACATAATAAATCTATGATAAAAATTGGCATTTGGGTCAAGCTTCTGTGATAAGGAGCAGGACATAAGGCAATAACGCAGGTTGATGATAAGCTGTGTAAATGCCATTTCAAGATAAGATGCGCCTGCTGCGATTATGCCTAAACCGGCAAACTGTCCGGCTGATGTTAAATTTGTAAATGAAAGAAGGGTGGCCTGGAAGATGCCAAGTCCTTCTTTTTTTGCCATTATTCCAAATGTAAAGGAAACAGCTAAGTAGCCTAAAGCTATGGGAATACCGTCTATAATTCCTCTTTTAAATTCTTTTTTTCTATTATCGTTCATTGTTTCTTCTCCGATTATGCTTGGTGTCTTTATTTCACAATAAGATTATACACGCTTGAATAAATTTGTCAAAAAAATCAAATAATAGTATTGACAAAAACCAAATCGTAGAATATTATATCTATAACAAGTAGTAAACAATACTATGTACAAAAGTAAATGAAACATTGAAATGTAATTTAGAAGATGATTAGATAAGGAAAGGTTTAAGAGGTGGAAGAAATGATTGAAAAATTAAAGGATCCGGGAAGTGCAATTACACATTTTATAGGAATGATGATGGCTTTGTTTGCAGTGACACCGCTCATATTAAAGCTTGGTTCAAATCCTGATAAGGTTCATTTGATTTCCTTGGTAATATTCATAACCAGTATGGTATTATTGTATGCAGCAAGCACATTGTACCATTCATTGAATTTGTCGGATAAGGCAACGCAGATATTTAAGAAGATTGACCACATGATGATTTTTGTTCTTATTGCAGGAAGCTATACACCGATTTGTATGATAGTGCTGGAGAAGAGCATAGGCATACCGCTTA
>CAYWDL010000177.1:0-4740 GCA_964457015.1 uncultured Roseburia sp.
ATCATCTCACTGAAAAGCGAAGCCAATAATCAATAAAAACTCGCATAATTAAAAAGTATTGTTAACGCCACACAAAAAAATTACTTTGCGAATTGAAGATAGCATTGAAAAAATAGTATTCATTTTACTAAAAATGTGGTAATATCCTAATATGAATTAATTATAATATATCAGACGTAAGTAATTTGCGTCTGATATAATTATGCTATGGAAAGAAGGATAAAAATGGGTATTGTTGAATGGTTGAAGGTCGTATTGTTAGGTATAGTGGAAGGTATTACAGAATGGCTTCCTATAAGCAGTACGGGACATCTTATCTTGGTTGATGAGTTTGTTAAACTAAAACAGAGTGAAGAATTCATGGAAATGTTCAATGTAGTTATACAGCTTGGTGCCATATTGGCGGTTGTGGTATTGTATTGGAGCAAGCTGTGGCCATTTCATATGAAAGGGGAAAAAAGCAAAAATTGGTTTAAAAAGAGAGCTGAAGGTGGAGCGGTGAAGGTGATACAGGATTTCTGTAATAACTACTGCTTTATGGATAAGATTGTATTGTGGTTTAAGATTGTGGTTGCGTGTCTTCCGGCTATGATTGTGGGACTTCCGCTTGATGACTGGATGGATGAGCATTTACATAACGGCACAGTTGTGGCATTGGCGCTTATCGTATATGGTGTTGTGTTCATTGTGATTGAGAATTACAATAAGAAACGTACACCGAGAATTACTTCTCTTGAGAAGCTTACGTTCAAGGATGCACTTTTAATAGGTGTGTTTCAGGTATTGTCGTTGATTCCTGGAACATCACGTTCGGGCTCAACAATCATCGGTGGTATACTTATTGGTACATCCAGAGAAGTGGCAGCAGAATTTACATTCTTCCTTGCAATTCCGGTAATGTTTGGTGCCAGCTTGCTTAAGCTTTTGAAGTTTGGTTTGGCGTTTTCAGGAATTGAGGCAGCAGTGCTTATTGTGGGCATGATTGTTGCATTTGTGGTATCGATATTTGCAATTAAGTTCCTGATGGGATATATAAAGAAGCACGATTTCAAGGTATTTGGCTGGTATAGAATTGTGCTTGGTATAATTGTGCTGTTGTATTTTATGTTTTGATTTAATCATATGAATATGGTATAATGGGTGTAATAGGTATTGAACGGAAGGTGGACGTGAGATGAATAACAATAGTTATGACTTTTTGACTGGGTTGTATAGTAGACAGTATTTATATTGGTTATTTGATGAGCTTGAGTTGAATGAAATATTTCATATAATGTTTATAGATTTGGATAATTTCAAAAGTGTTAATGATGTATATGGGCACAATGAAGGCGATTTGGTACTGAAGTCTGTTGCTAAAATACTGCAAAATATTGCACCAAATGCTTATGCGATAAGATTAAGCGGAGATGAATTTTTGCTGTTTATAAAGGGTGATTGTTCTCGTGAAGAAATAACCAATATTGCTAATAGCATAATATTTCGTATACAGGAAAAAGAGGGCTTTGACCATATAACAGTAAATGTATCTGCTAGTATTGGTATTTTACATAGACAATCTGCAGATATTAGCTTGAATGATTTATTATTGAAGAGCGACCGTGCAATGTATTACGCAAAGTCGCAGGGGAAAGGTTGCTTTATAGTTTATAATGATATTGAAAAAGAAATTTCAACTGAAATATATATGGAACAGATGCAACAGACGGCTCTGGATAATAAGCAGTTTAGCTTATGTTATTTACCAATTATCAGCGCGCAGACATCTAAACTTCGTTCTACACAAGTAAGATTGAGCTGGAATATGCCAGATGGCGCGGTAAAGGACCAAGAGGACTTTCTTCCTTTATTTGAAAAGAATGGTTTCGTACGCCAGATTAATATGTGGATGATACCTGAATTGTTTTCTAATCTTAAGAGATTTAAAGAGGAAAACAGGCCGTTGGGAAATGTTAGTATTCAGGTATCAAAGCTTTTATTGCTGGAAAAAGATTTTGCAAATACTTTGAAGGAGTTAGCTGATAAATATGAAATTCAGCCTTCGACTATCACAATAGAAGTTGGTGAAGACTCATTTACTCGTGGAAGCAAAAATATGTTGAATACATTTGAACAATTGAAGAATATGGGATTTTGTGTATCTATCATAGGTGTGGGTACTGAATTTAAAAGCCTTGTATATTGGGATAAATTGGACTTTGATTGTATTATGTTTGATTCTAAATACATACAGAAAACGTTGTCCACAGTAAGAGGTAGGCAGATTCTTATTACATTACTGTCTATGGGACGACAGTTGAAAATGCAGGTTATAGCTGATGGTATTGCGAATAGAGATGACGTTTTGTTTTTGTGTAGCTATGGCTGTAATGCAATTAGTGGTCCGTATTATTCAGGACCTCTCGAAGAAGAAAAATATTTTGAATATATACAGGATAAGCTTGTTTTGAAGGAACAAGTGGTAGAAATTCCGTTCATAAATAATTTTATCTCGAAATGTAATAATTATTCGGGATCAATTTTAGGTGAAGGAATAAGATTTGCTCCGGGAATAAATGACAATTGGGGAAGTGTTGAATTTCCTGGTGGTTTTTTTATGGAGAATGTTATTGTATTTCCTGGAACAATGCTATCTGAATCATGGACTATATGTATGTGGATAAAGCCAACAAATGTTACTAGCTGGACCAGCGTATTTTATGCAAAATACAAAAAACATTATGCTACATATTCTCCATATGTTGAGGGTGGTAACAGTATTGCTCGTATTAGCGATGGAACAGTGCAGGGATATCATGATATACTGGCTAGAGCATTGCAAGCTAATGGTAAATGGCATTTTATTTGTATGACTTATGATGAACGTTCAGGAATAGCACGCTCTTATTTGGATGGCATTAACACTGGTGTTCTAACAGATGTTCCGTCATTGCCAGCGTGTCAGTGTGTTGTGTTTGGTGGAGATGCATTCCAACCGTCATATGAAGGTTACTTGTCCGGGGTTATGATTTTTAATCAGGCAAAATCTGATGAAGAAATTGTTGAATTATACGAAAGGTTTAAAAACGAACCGGGATTTTGTGGATAATAGTGTAAAAAAGCAGATGGCCTATGAGAATAGGGTCATCTGCTTTAAATTTATTTGAACAACTCTTTTGCGAAATGATAAAATCCTTTATCAGCAACACTAAACGTGTGTCCGCCTGCGTACATACAGAAGAAGTGTTCAACTCCGTATTCTTCTAAAATGCTGTGGTATGTTTCAGGACCAGATACGATAGGATCGGATTTGCCACCAACAATAGCTATGTATGTATTGTCTTTATATTCATCTGCAAGGATAAGGTGCTCATACGAGATATAAGCATCTGTGTCATAAATATCAATATAATAATTTGAAATATCTGCGGGCACATTAAATGAGCCGATATAACCAAACATATCCTGATTTGCAAAGCCTAATCTAAGTGAAATGAGACCGCCTCGTGAAAAGCCTGCTAAAGCAGTATTTTCTCTGCCTGTTTTTACAGGATAGTTGCTCTCGATAAAAGGCTTCAGGTCTGTAAGAAATTCAAAATAAAATCTGTCAAATGCAGCAAAATTATCATCTGAATTTTCATCGCTAGGATTACCTGCGTCGTTTTCTCTTGCACGGCAGTTTGGTGCTACAATAATCATTTCCTCACATTCACCATTACTGAGCATATTTCCTGTTATAACATCAACCTTTCCATCCTTTATCCATTGAGTGTTGTCCTGACCAAGACCGTGGAAAACATACAAAACAGGATACTCCTTGTCTGAGCTGTAGTTAGGTGGGAAGATAATTGACACATCCCTGTTTTTGCCTACAGTTGTTGAATAGTATTGGACGGTTTCAACTGTACCATATGTAGTATTTGAGTTTCTAAGAGTTACGTCAGAGGGTACACGGAAATTAATGTCTCCATCGTAAGGGTCAACGTCGCTATGATTGGTGGTTGGCTTTTCACGTGTTGGATACTCAAATTCTGTGCTTTCGGTTGATTCTGATTCTTTGGATGTTTTGTCGCAGGCAAGCAAGCAGGTTGAAATTAATAATGTGATAATGCCTAGACAACAGAGTCTTTTGACTGATTTTTTCATAATTGTTCTCCTTATTTGATTATTGTTCTTAAAAGTATTTCATCAAGTAATAGTCCCGTCAGATACGATATTCCGTTACAAATTGCCGATATAATCAGGCAGCTTTTAAAATGCTTGCTAAGCATTATGCTATATAGCTTGGCTTCTGCAAATACAATTGTCAATTCCAGGATGATGGTTATGCCTAATATCAGCTTGGCATTGACTGAGAAAGCACTTAGCAACATTAAAAATGCATTAAGTGGCGGATTAGTAACAATATTACATATAAGTCCTGATTTAATCCAACCGGATTTATCTTTTAAAAAGAAATGCGGCACCATTTCTATAATGCAGGTAAGGACTAATGCTGATAGAAGACAAAGAATTATTGTTTCCATTTATCTTCTGAACTTTCTTTCTGTGTTTTGGAATCCATTTTTTTGTTCTTGACTAATACAACAATAATTGTAATTATGGCTGCGATTAACAAAGCCACTACAAATATAATTAATAGTGGAATTATTGCAAAAATAATACCGCCAAAGGGTGAGAATGCAACGTCTAATAAGTTCATAAATTATTCTCCTCGTATAATATCTTTTAGATAAGGATATATACTTTTCCTTTCTTTAA
>CAYWDL010000178.1:0-4735 GCA_964457015.1 uncultured Roseburia sp.
GCGAATTACAATTTGCAGATTACGGAGTATCAGGAATTGTTGTTTTTCAAAATGCAAGATTTGCGTCATTGGCATTGAAAAATAAGCAAAATGTTCAGGTTGAAATAGATATGATGCCGGATGTATCTGTTGAAGAATGTCGCAATATGATAAAATCACAGATTGAATTATTTGGTGATTTATCAATTTATGATGTTTTGGCGGGAATATTTAACAGCAAGCTTGTAGGGTATATATTGGCAAATGCTGATGTTAAAGGTAATACTAAGGCTAAGGATGTACATAACCCGGATATGATTATTAAGTGCATTAAGGAGCATAGAATGCCGGTAACGGGTACAAGAGGATTTGAATATGCTCAGGTGTGCGCAGGAGGAATCAGTACAAAGGACATAAAGGCTACTATGGAGTCGGAGAAGATATCAGGCTTATATTATGTAGGTGAAGCTCTTGATGTTGATGGTATGTGCGGAGGATATAATTTACATTTTGCATTTGCAACTGGACTGGAAGCCGGTAAAAATGCCGGAAAGGTAGATAATTGTGATTAGAATAAACCAAATAAAGCTAAAATATAACCATAATGAAAAGGATTTAATTATAAAAATCGCCGATGCGTTGAAAATTCGAAGAGACAGGATTTCTGATGAAATGCTGTCTTATAGTATTGTAAAAAAATCAATAGATGCAAGAGAAAAACCTGATTTTAAATTTGTTTATAGTGTGAATGTTGTGTTGAAAAACGAAGGTATGCTTAAAAAATCGGTGTTTAACAATAATATTTCATATGCGAAGGAAGAAAAATACGAATTTGTACCAACAGGAAGTAAGTCTCTTAATAACAGACCTGTCATAGTAGGCTTTGGTCCGGCAGGCATTTTCTGTGGTTATTTTCTTGCAAAGGCAGGATATAAGCCACTTATTATTGAGCGTGGAAAATGTGTTGAAGAAAGAACTTCTGACGTGAAAGCCTTTTGGGATGGCGAATCTCTTAATACAGAGTCCAACGTTCAATTTGGAGAAGGTGGGGCTGGTACTTTTTCAGATGGTAAGCTAAATACCTTGGTTAAAGACAAACTTTGCAGAAACAAGCTTGTTCTTGAGACACTGGTTGAATTCGGCGCAAAGGAATCCATTTTGTATGAAAACAAGCCACATATAGGCACTGATAAATTATCGGAAATAGTGGCAAAAATCCGCAATGAGATTATTAAACTTGGTGGTGAGGTTTTGTTTAACAGGAAGCTTACTGACATTTTTACGGAAAATAACAGACTTGTTGGAATTGAGGTTAATGGTAATGAAAGAATAGACACAGATATTATGGTCCTTGCTATTGGTCATAGCGCAAGAGACACGTTTTATATGTTGAATTCAAATGGAATCGATATGGAACCTAAGTCCTTTGCCGTAGGCGTAAGATTAGAGCATCCTCAGATTATTATCGACGAAAATATGTATGGTATGGATCATAATGCTTTTGAAGCAATTGAAGCAGCGGAATATAAGGTTACTCATACTGCAGCAAATGGCAGAGGTGTATATTCGTTTTGTATGTGTCCCGGGGGATATGTGGTTAATGCATCCTCAGAAGAAGGACGAATTGCAGTTAATGGTATGAGTTATAGTGATAGAGCAGGAATGAATGCCAATAGTGCAATAATTGTTGCAGTTAATCCAAGGGACTATGGTAGCACGGATTCTCTTTCGGCAGTGGAATTTCAAAGAACTCTTGAGGAGAGGGCGTTTAAAGAGGGCAAAGGAAATATACCCATACAGCTGTTTGGAGATTTTTGTGAAAACAAGGTATCTTCTAAGCTTGGAGAGGTTTTGCCGCAGATAAAGGGTAAGTATGAGTTTGGTAATATTAGAAATATTTTACCTGAGGATGTAAATCAGTCACTAATTGAGGGTATCAATGCATTTGGCAAAAAAATCAATGGTTTTGACAGAAAAGATGCTGTAATGAGTGCCGTTGAGAGTAGAACATCATCACCTGTAAGAATTCACAGAAATGATGATTTTATGGCCAATATAAGTGGTATATATCCATGTGGCGAGGGAGCCGGATATGCAGGAGGTATAACCTCTGCGGCCATGGATGGAATTAGAGTGTTTGAAGCTATTGCAAAAATGTATAAAAGTGTAGTATAATAGATTGATATGTTTTATGAAAGGTATTGTTATACAATGAATTATAGAGCTTGTTTAAAGGATAAAAAGAGAATAGTTGTTAAGATTGGTTCATCATCATTAACACATAAGGATACAGGATATATTGACCTTACTAAGCTTGAGAAGCTTGTAAGAGTACTTACGAACCTTCGTAATGCTGGTAAGGAGGTTGTTCTTGTTTCATCCGGTGCTATTGCAGTTGGACGCAAAACAATAGGTGCAGATGGTGATAATTCGTTGCCTACAAAGCAGGCATGTGCAGCTGTTGGGCAGGCAAAGCTTATGATGATGTATCAAAAATTATTCAGCGAATACAATCAAAATGTGGCTCAGATACTTATGACAAAGGTAACAATGCAGAATGAAGAACCGAGAAACAATGCAAAGAATACTTTTAACAGACTTCTCGAGCTTGGCGTGATTCCTATTGTTAACGAGAATGATACCATCTCCACATATGAGATTCAGTTTGGTGATAATGACAGATTGTCAGCAATTGTATCTTCGCTTATTGATGCAGATTTGCTTATATTGTTGTCAGATATCGATGGACTTTATACGGATGACCCTAATGTAAATAAGGATGCTCAGTTTGTAGATATTGTAGAGAATCTTGAAAATATTGTTGATATGGGAAAAGCTACAAGTACAAGCTCTGTGGGGACAGGTGGTATGTCAGCAAAGATTGTTGCAGCCAGAATTGCCACAAAATCGGGCATTGATATGGTTATTGCCAATGGTGGGAATGTAAGGGTTGTTGAGAAGATTATTGAAGGAAAAGATATAGGTACATTATTTGTTTCAAATAAGGATGAGGCATATAATTTGGCAGATGAGATTTAAGGTAGAATTTCTTAATAATTGAAAATGGGAAGGCGAACTGATAGTATGAAAATCAGAATTGTGAAAAATTCAAAAAATATTGGTAATAAAATTCTTTTCAATAATACAGTGCTTAGAATTGATAAGGAACCTACATTGGTTGAAAAGATATCCAAATGCAGATATTTTTTATATGATATAGAAAAAAATAAAGAAGAGGAAATATTAAAGGAAGTTGAAAAGTATGACCTTTTTGATATAAAGGTTGTTCTTGATGAGGATGAATACATCTATTTTCTTAATATTGATGATATATCAAAGGAAAAGCCAACCTTTAATATATACAAATACGACCTTGTAAAAAGTGAATATACACTTGTGTATTCCTTTGAAAATGAATTGGTACAGTATTTAAGTTATACCCGAACACGATTTTTTGTTGTAAACAATGATTTTATGATAATTCAAAATGAGTTTTTAAGAGCCAATCTCACAGAGGATTTTGAGGGATATTTTGATTTTGAGTTGCAGTTATATAGTGTTCTTGAGGACAAGCTTTACAAGGTTATCGATGAAAATTTGAGCAATAATGGCATTAGTGATATTGTTTCTCTTGATGAAAATGTTTGTGCCATAAAAACAGGCTTTTCATTGCTTGAAGAGGAGCGATATAACAAGCTTTCGAAAAGCGAGGTATCGGTAGAAGGTGTAAGTATAATCAACATATTACAGCTTGTATCTGATATGATGATAATGAAGAATCCTATCGTTCTTGATGCAATTGACCAGACCTATTATGAAGCAACGATTCCTTACATTGAAAAAAATGGCGAATATCTCATTTATTCAAAGGTTGATTTTGAAAAGAGAGAAGAAGAGATAGTATTCTATAACTACAATAAGAAAGAGTCAAAGCGTTGTATTAATAAGAATATATATTCAAAGAGCGATTTAGGCAATCATCTGGTTATTAATGATGACCCATATGTTATGCACACCAAGTCAACAGGTATTGAATTTTACAATATTGAAAAGAATAAAGTTGATATCAAATTCGGTACAGATGTTGTGATAGAGGGTGTTAATAATAATTTTGTAATTGTTTAACAAAAAAAGAAAGGTATTTTTGGTGAAAAAAATTATATCATGGTTTACAAATATCCTCTTATGAATATGGTTCATAAGGAAAAGGGTGTATATAAGGGTTGTTTGTCAGGGAATTATGACGAAATATTTATATTATTGGCAGATAAAGGTGAAAAATAATGGCAGATTTAAAGATTGACAGAATTAATGAATTGTACAGAAAGTCTAAGGAAGTAGGACTTACCGAGGAGGAAAAGTCAGAGCAGGCAATGCTTAGAAAGGCTTATATTGAAGCGTTTCATAATAATATGAGAGGTACTTTGGATAATCTGAAGATTCAGAATCCTGATGGAACAATTGAAGAAGTAAAAAATAGAAGAAAAGATAAATAAGATGGACAAGTCACAGATTAGAAAAGCTGTTTTTAAGTACAGAGCCACATTGACAGAGGAATTTGTAAGTGAGAGCAGTAGGAAAATATTTGAAAAAATAATAGTAACTGACTGGTATAAGGATGCCGATGGAGTTTATCTATATGCGTCATACAATAATGAAGTGGATACAAAGTGGATAACCGAGTATTCACTTTCCTTGGGTAAAATTGTATGTATGCCAAAGGTCAGCGTAGAAGATGAAAATTTATGTAAAATGA
>CAYWDL010000179.1:0-4732 GCA_964457015.1 uncultured Roseburia sp.
GGTAAGCTTCAATATATCTGCATCATTAAACACATCAGCCATCTTAAATTCCATATCACCGCTTTGACGTACACCAAAAAAGTCGCCACTTCCTCTTAATTTCAAATCCTCGCTTGCAATAAAGAAACCATCATTGGATTTATTGATAATATTAAGGCGTTCAGTTGCATTTTTACTTTTATTTGCCGATATGAACACACAATATGACTGATGTTCGCCACGACCAACACGTCCTCTCAGCTGATGAAGTGATGCAAGTCCGAATCTGTCAGCATCTTCTATAACCATAACGGTTGCATTTGGTACATTAACACCAACCTCAACAACTGTTGTGGAAACAAGAACATTTATCCGGTTATCTGCAAATTCTTCCATTATTCTGTTCTTCTCGTCAGCCTTCATCTTACCGTGAAGATATTCAATTGTAATGTTTGCAGGAAGATTTTCCTTAAGCATATTGGTATAAGACACAACATCGCTTGAATCTATATTTTCATTTTCCCATACCATAGGACAAATAACATATGCCTGACGGCCTTCTTTTATCTGCTTTTCAATGAATTTCATTGCCTTATGTCGCTCATCCCTTCCAATGACACAATTCTTTATGGGAAGCCTGTTAGCAGGAAGACTGTCTATTATGGATATGTCCAAATCACCATACATTATTATTCCCAGTGTCCTAGGAATCGGTGTTGCACTCATTACAAGTATATGTGGAGACTTTCCCTTATTCCCCAGCTTTTCACGCTGGCGTACGCCAAAACGGTGCTGTTCATCCGTAATTACAAGACCAAGATTATCATATTGCACCGCATCTTCTATAATTGCGTGTGTTCCAATAACAATATCAATATTCTTGTTTTTAATGTTATCGTAAGCTTCTGTTTTTTCTTTTTTCTTCATTGAGCCTACAAGCAATACAGGGTTAATGTTCAGCTTGTGTTTTTCCTTTAATTCCATAAAACTTTCATAATGCTGCTTAGCAAGCACCTCCGTGGGTGCCATAAGGGCTGTCTGATAGCCGTTAGCAACAAAATCAAGCATTGTAAGAAATGCGATAATCGTCTTACCGCAACCTACATCCCCTTGTATAAGTCTATTCATAACCTTCAAACCTGACACATCGTTTTGTATTTCGGACAACACTTTTTTCTGGGGACAGGTAAGCTCAAAGTTTAATTCATCTATAATTTTTTTTGAAAGCGAAAAATCACTTATGACAATTTCGCTTTTCTTTGATACTTCATCGTTTTTCAAGTGCCTCAATGCGTATAAAAACATAAAAAATTCATTAAAAACCAATCTTTTTTTTGCAGACTTAAGCTCATCGTTATTATTTGGAAAATGTATCTTTTCAATTGCTTCCTCATACGAAATTAACCTGTTCTCCAATAAAACCTTATGTGGAATAAACTCTGCCAGGATATCATCAGTCTCACCGGAATTAACAAGATATTCCTTTACAGCTTTGTTTATTGCATTGCTTGTTATTCCTTTTTTTAAAGGATAAACCGGCTGCATTGTTCCGCATTTCTCATCATATTTTTCCAATGTATATATTTCCGGCTGTTCCATGGCATCAATCACATCAAATCTCTTCGAAGATACCCTGCCTCTAAAAATATATCTATATCCTATTTTAAGCATTTTAGTAATATAAGGCATATTGAACCACGTAATCTTAAGCTTATCACCATTATCATCTCTTACGATTACATTTGTAATAGTTAAATTACGCACCTTTTTCATGGTTGGAGATGTGACAACACTTGCTTTTATGGCAACAATACCAGATACATCTGCTTCCCTTATATTAACCGCTTCTTCGAACACATCATAATCTCTTGGAAAATAATTTACCAAATCATCCGTCGTATATATATTAAGTTTATTAAAGTTTAGTGCTGTTTTTTCTCCAACACCTTTAATATCTGTTAATTTCATACATTCAACCTCTATGAATCTATATAAAATTAGCAAGAGCCTTAGACTCTTGCTAATTTTATATACTAATCTTACACTATTTTACTGGAAATCTGCTATGCAAATTTTTATGTGTTGTATAAAACACATTATTCTACTGACATAATGTAGTAATAAACTGGCTGACCACCGAAGCTTACTTCAACATCAACATTAGGATATGCCTTTGTAATCTCCTCTGCAACCATTTCAGCATCATCTTCAGTCATACCAGAACCATAGTAAATGCTTACTAATTCTGAATCATCATCAATAAGCTCATTGATTGTCTCAAATGCTGTACTATTAATATCCTGTCCTACAGCAACGATTGTCTTATCGCCAATACCCATAATATCATTTTCTTTGATAACTTTACCATCAAGCTCTGTATCTCTTACAGCGTATGTTACCTGACCGGTCTTAACTCTTGACATTTCTTCTGTCATTCTTGCTGTATTTTCCTCTGTTGTTCTGTCATCAATAAAATTAATAAGCGCTGTAATGCCCTGCGGTATAGACTTAGATGGAATTACAACAACCTCTTTATCTTCCACAAGGAATCTTGCCTGATTTGCAGCAAGGATAATGTTACTATTGTTAGGGAAAACATAAACAGTATCTGCATTAACCTTATCAATGGCATTAATAATATCCTCTGTACTTGGATTCATTGTCTGACCACCTTCAATAATCTGGTCAACACCAAGTCCTGTAAATATTTCACTTAAACCTTCGCCAATTGATACCGAAATAAATCCAACAGGCTTTCTAGGACCTTCCGGGATAACTGGTTCATCCTTTATCTCTACAACATTATCATTGGCATCAAGAACCTCTGTTTCAACAGCTTCAACTGTTTCAACCACTTCCTCAGCCACTTCATTTACAGCTCCCTGAACCGCTTCTACAGTTTCTTCTATAGCTTGTTCTGTAGCTTCTTCTACAACTTCTTCTACAGCTTCTTCTACAGGTGTTTCCTCTGCTGGAGCATCTTCAACTACATTTTCTACAGCTTCAACGTTTTCCTCAACAACCTCTTCTGTGTTTGCTACAAGATCCGCAGTTACTTCAGAGGCAACTGCCTCTTCTTTAACTTCTTCTACTGGCTGTGCACTTGTAGCAGTTTCAGTAGTCTTAGCCTCTTCTGCCTTCTGAGCTTCCTTGAAAAGCTTTTCTTCATGCTCTTCACGCATATTATCAATCTTCATACTTGTAAGAGAACCATATGTCAATGCCTTCTGAATGGCAAGACCTGGATCATTTGTATGAACATGAACCTTAACAATATCATCCATGGAAACTACAACGATAGAATCACCGATAGACTCAAGATAAGCCTTAAATTCCTTCTCTGTATTTTCGTTATATTCCTTTTCAAGCATAATAATAAACTCTGTACAATATCCAAACTTAATGTCAGATGTGTCAACAGACTCGCTTGACATCTTAACAGCAGAGCCACCAGCTGTAGCACCCTGTGTAAATTCGATTTCTTTACCGCTAAATGCTGCATACCAGCCCTTTAACACTTCCATGAGACCCTGTCCGCCGGAGTCAACAACGCCTGCCTGCTTGAGTACCGGTAACATCTCCGGTGTCTGGCTCAATACATAATCACCGTGCTCAATTGCTGCTGTAAAGATTTCATCTAAATCATCAGTTTCCTGAGCCTTTTCTGTAATCTTTTCAGAAAATCCCTTTGCAACTGTGAGAATTGTTCCTTCCTTTGGCTTCATAACAGCCTTGTAAGCTGTTTCAACAGCTTTATTAAAAGCAATAGCTATAACCTCAGCATCAATATATTCAACTTCCTTAATCACCTTTGTGAAACCTCTGAATAACTGAGATAAAATAACACCCGAGTTACCTCTTGCTCCACGTAAAGAACCAGACGAAATGGCCTTTGCCAATCCCTCAAATGTTGGTTCTTCGAATTTACTTACTTCCCTTGCTGCAGCCATAATTGTCATAGACATATTAGTACCTGTGTCTCCATCAGGAACAGGGAATACATTCAATTCATTAATCCATTCTTTTTTAGCTTCAAGATTACTTGCACCTGCTAAAAACATCTTCTGCAGAAGCTTCGCATCTATACTGGTCTTAACCACGATAAAGTCCTCCTTAATCAATAAATCTTACACCTTCAACAAAAATGTTGATCTTTTCTATCTTCAAACCTGTAAAATCCTCAACTTTATATTTTACATTATCAATAAGATTGTCTGTAACAGACAAAATGTTAACCCCGTATGAAACTATAACATGGAAATCAATAGTAATCTTATTGTCCTCTCCAATTACTACATTAATGCCCTTTGTAAGGCTATCCTTCTTGAGTAACTTTACCAATCCATCTGCCATACTTACAGCTGCCATACCAACTATACCAAAACATTCTACAGCTGTTGTACCAGCATACTTTGCAATAACAGATTCATCAATTAAAATGTCACCATATGATGTGTTAAGCTTTCCCTTCATATTGAATCCTCCTATCATTTTATACATAATATCGGGCTTTTACACACACTCACCCAATATGTATTGCCCTATTATATCATACATATACAAATTTGAAAACAAAAAAATTAAAAAATGTCTTGCAAAATATCTTTTATTCTGCTAGAATATCATTTGTTGTGATTTAGAGAATTCAAATCAAGTTAACTTAAGGAGGTGCAATTATGGCAAAGTGTTCAATTTGTAACAAAGGTGCTCATTTCGGTATTGCTGTGAGCCATTCTCATAGAAGAAACAATAA
>CAYWDL010000180.1:0-4725 GCA_964457015.1 uncultured Roseburia sp.
AACGCATATTTTGCCCATTTATCATTTCCTCAAAGGGCAAAATATGTTGATTTTAATGTTTTTACCCATTATAAATAATATACCTGGGTGAGAAATGCCTTTTTTTGATTATTTTACCCTACCATTATCATTCAGCGCCATAATTTCTTCTTGATACGAAATATGATTGCAAATCAATGACTTCTTATCATCTAATCCTAATAAATAATCCGCACTAACACCTAATACTTTACACGATTGAAATAGCAATGACACAGCTTACTTCCTAACTCCATTGATGTACCTCCAATTTTTTGTATAGTATACAACCTATACCGAGGAATGTAAAACAACTAAATGTTTAGTGTTTACTTAACACTTTCGTATCTCTTTTCTATAAATATTATTAGGACAAATATTTTCCCAATCTATCCGTAACTTTTTTCCTAATATCTTCAGCAATATTCACACATAGTTTACTAGACATTCCTGCCTTAGTACCTACAATTAGCAAATCATCCATACCTGGATTTCTTCCATTTCCATTCACACTTGTTGTATGTTCTCCATAATAAGTGTTACTATATGTCAAATCATACGCAGGACTCAACTCCCATTCCTGCTTTTCCTCTTTATACAAAAAAGTAAAATTCTTTGAATGATCATCTCTATTATGGGCAAATACATTAAAACACATTCTTCTATACATATTTTCCATTTGCTCTTTCGAATCCCTTGTAAGAATCTTTGTTAATTTAAACAATTCATTATAATCAAGAACCGGTGCATTAAAATCAATCTCCAAAATTGCCGACACTGTCAGCATATGAAGCCTGTTCTCTCCATCTCTATCAAATCTCTTTGTTCCAAAATATCCTTCACATTCCCTAGAATCAAAAAGCATGGTTTTAGTCATATCTATTCCACATTCCTTTGCACATAGAGAATACTCGTATTCCATTTTACCTGACCAATCCCCATCCACATGTGCTGGAAACTTTATAATCCAATACTCATCATCAATCTCAGTCATAATCTTCGGTCTTGCGCCACCACTAGTTCCGCCTAAATGATACAAGCTGTCAAGCTCCTTTGAATATTGTGAATTCAATATCTTTTTACACTCATTTGCAAGGATATCCAAATCCATATTACCAAGTTGCTCTCCAAGCACTATTTCAGGTCTATATGTAAGCGCCCCCATTCCAGATTCGCCCACTATAGCCAATCTATCTAATATATTCAACTCACCAGGATCAATACCATTCTTTTTTAACAATCTGTTTAGCAAAACATTTCCCCATGCGTCAGGCAAAGAATCCGCAAACACCCCAAAAAGGCCTGAAAAATAATTCTTTGTTGGTATAAACACTTTCTTTTCTAACGGTAACGAAAATGGACTTATAGAAAAACCCTTTTTCAGCCACAAATCATCATACTCAAATGCAACCATCTGCGACGCAGTTTTCGCCAAGGTTCCCACGAGTGTTCCTTTATAATATACATACACCACTTTATTTGTTTTCATTTATTACCTCCTCAATGCTGTTATAACCAACATTACCAAACATCTCTGTTATCTCATCAGAACATCCAAGAGCAACGGCAAGCTTTGTCAGCGACAGCAATGATATCATCCCTGTTGCCTCAAATCTTTTAATCGAGCCAAAGCTCACACCACTTTTTTTACTTAACTCTTCTTGAGATATTTTTCTTCTTTTGCGAACATTTCTAACTCTGTTTGCAAGTTCCATATCCATCTCTTCAGCAGTCTTCCACTGATAACTATTCATATACACACCACCATAATACAAATAGATAATATATCGTCTATTTAAAGCATTTTTTACACCTTATAGATAATATATTATCCACTTAATTATATCATAACACAATTTAATTTTCAACAAATTAATAATTACATACTTAGTCATCGGGTGCTCATTCGAACACGTTTGAGCACCCGATGACTAAATACTTCTCTGCCTGATACACTGCCACCGCACCATCTGCAACTGCCGTCACAATCTGGCGCACCATTTTAGTCCTTGCATCGCCAACAGCATATACACCGGCAATACTAGTACAGGTACTCTCATCAGCAATAATGTATCCGTTTTCATCAATATCAAGTTCATTCCTAAAAAGCTCTGTTGCAGGCGCCCTGCCAATACTTATAAACAAGCCGTTACAGCTTATTTCTTTCTCTTCTTCACTCTCAACATTCTTAACCTTAACACCCTTCAATACACCGTCACCAATTATCTCTGAAACAACACTATTCCAACAAAATTCAATATTGGATATATTTTTTAGAGCTTCTATTCCAATCTTTGATGCTCTTAATGTATCTCTTCGGTGTATCAGAATAACTTTTTCACAGATTTTAGACAGCAGTAATGCATCTGCTACTGCAGAATTACCCCCTCCTACTACTGCCACCGTCTTTCCCTTATATAACATACCATCGCAGGCTGCGCAATAACCCACACCTTTTCCAATCATCTCTTCTTCATTTTCAATTCCCAAGGGCTTATGATCGGCTCCTGTTGCAATTATAACAACCTTCGAAAAATACTCTCCTGCATCAGTTTCTACCACCTTTATTTTTTCAGTCAGCTTAACCGAAAACACTTCCAAGAGCTTTGTCTCTGCACCAAACCGCTCAGCCTGTGCCTGCATTTTCATCCCCAGTGTAAAGCCATCAACGCCTTCTTCAAATCCAGGATAATTGTCAATCTGCATAGTTTGAGTCATCTGCCCACCGGCAGCCATTTTCTCAATAACAAGTGTACTTAAGCCAGCTCTTGCTGCATACAACGCTGCAGTATATCCTCCCGGTCCGCCACCAATTACAATAACATCATATATTTTCTCCATAGCTTACACTCCAAACAATCCTATTTCACCATAGCTAATATCTGATTCTTTGGCTTTGCACCAACCATCTGATTCACAATCTTACCTTCTTTGAAAACAACAAGTGTTGGAATGCTCATAACATTATATTCAGCTGCCAATTCCTGTTCATCATCAACATTTACCTTGCATACCTTAATATCAGAATTCTCATCTGCTATCTCATCCACTAAAGGCGAAACCATTCTGCATGGTCCACACCAGCTTGCCCAAAAATCAACCAATACCGGCTTATCACTTTTCAATACTTCCTGTTCAAAATTATCCTTATTTACAACTATTACTGACATTTTTTTCTCTCCTTTTATTTAATATATATTAGTATTTACAAAAAGGCTACCGCAAATACGCGATAGCCGATTTTTTTATGCCATAGTGTCCAGCATCTTCTTTGCATTATTCTGCTCAGCTTCCATCTTTTTCTTCTGCATAAGAAGTGAATACTGCATCAATGCCTCTTCCTTCTTCTGTTCAGAAATAGCTTCATAGAAATCCAAGCCTTCTACTCTGCTTTTTGCGGATTCTATGTATTCTGCAGCTGATGCATTATATCTCATGGCGTAGTCAAGTGCATTTGACTGTGCACCCATAGAACTTCTTGCTTCACTGACTTTTGATATGGCACTATCAATAACACTAATATCAAAATCCTTTGTCAGGTCAAAGCCCTCTATGCCAAGGGCCGCCAATGTAGAATTCGCTGTTTTTATCTCCATCTGATTACCATTGGCATCTGTTGCTATACCAAAACTTTCCTTACTGCCATCAAGCAACGGATTCGTATTATAGTTTGTGTTTTTTGCAACATCCTCAATTCCCTGTAAAAGCTGACTAACTTCAGCCTGCATTGCCACTCTGTCACTATCTGAAATAGTAGCTGTATTTGAAGCACCAACTGCCAGCTCTCTAATTCTCTGCAAATAATCATTAACACTTTCCAATGCACCATCAGCAATATTAAGAGCATCTTTAGCCGAAGCCATATTATTTGCACCAACATTCAAACCTGTTACCTGTGCATTTTCTTTTTCTACTATTGAAAGCCCTGCCGCATCATCCGCCGCACTATTAATTCTTAAACCACTTGATAAGCTTTCATAGCTACTTGCAAGGGCATTGTTAATTCCTGTAACTGTACTCATTATATGCACTCCTTTCTGCATAACAACACACATTAAGTTAATTCTATTTTATAACATTTAATATTTTTTTTCAACACCATTTGACATTTTTAAATATTTAAGTTAACATAAGTATATCATAAATCAAGGAGGATTTTCAAATGGACAAATTATTACCACTTTTTCCACTTAATAACAAGGTAAAAAAAGGTGACATTGTCAGCCTTGTTATCACTATCGTAATCTATGTAGTAGTTGCTGCTATATTAGGAGTGGTTCTTGGATTACTTGGCGGAATTCCTGTAGTTGGAATTTTAACAGGTATCATCGGTACACTCGTATGGATTTACGAAATTGTTGGAATTGTTCTTGCTATCATAACATTTGTAAAATAGTACACAATTAATTGACTTATGAAAAAAAGGTGAGGTTTTTCAGCCTCACCTTTTGCCATTTATACAGGTCCAAATCCATTAACAATCCTATAAATATATACAATCAATACCAAAATACCACCAATCACTGTAACTGACCAAAATAAGAACCTTGGCACCTTTTTCATCCACTCTGTTCCACTGTGTATAACGAACAGTACATAAAATGGAATAAACCAGAATAAAGGATGATACTCAAAAGCTTTATTAATATCACCAACGAAACTAAAACGAGCGGCGGAGCGATCTATTCCTACAATACGGTAGATGTT
>CAYWDL010000181.1:0-4685 GCA_964457015.1 uncultured Roseburia sp.
CATGGTGCAGATAAGGGAAGTTTCCTTGGCAGCAAGTTAAAGGATGGCGACAGAGTTGTTATGATAGAGGACGTTACAACTTCAGGTAAATCAATGGAAGAGACAGTACCAAAGGTAAAGGGCGCTGCAGATGTTGAGATAGTTGGTCTTATGGTTTCTCTTAACCGTATGGAAGTTGGTCTTGGCGGTGTAAAGGGCGCTTTAGATGAAGTAAAGGAAAAGTACGGCTTTGATGCAAATGCCATTGTTTCAATGGAAGAAGTTGTTGAATGTCTTTATAATAAAGAGGTTAATGGTAAGGTTGTAATTGATGATGCGCTTAAGAGTGCAATTGACGCATATTATGAGCAGTATGGTGTAAAATAATAAGATGAAAAATAATGCAGCTAAAAAGTTAATTGGTTGGACGATTTTTATAGTGTATGTAGCTGTTACCTTGTATCTCCTTTTCTTTGCAGATGAGATGGGTAGAAGCCATTTGAAGGAGAATTATACCTACAATCTTGAATTGTTTAAGGAGATTGCAAGGTTCATTAATTGGGCAAAAGTAAGTGAAGCGGGCTTTTATGCTATGATGGTCAATGTGGTAGGTAATGTGGTCGTTTTTATCCCTTTTGGAATATTATTGCCATACAATATAAAAAAGTTTAACGGATTTGTAAGTGTAATGTTAGTTACATTTTTATTCAGTTTGTTGATTGAATCGGTACAGCTGATAACAAGAACAGGGTCCTTTGATGTTGATGATATATTGTTAAATACCATGGGTGGTATTTTGGGATATGTCTTATACAGAGGGGTATTGATAGTCAGGTTAGGCAAACGTAAGGCATAAAGGTATAGGTGCGATCAGATGTTTGAAAAGGTTGGTAAATTAAAAAAATACAAGTTCACAGATAAGAAAAGGTCAAAGGGTGGAGTGATTTCATCCTTATTGTTGGTTTTGGCGTTATTTTTGTTAGGATTTAGCATTTATCTGGCTTTTAAGAGTGCTGGAAATGGCGGAATTGAAGTTGGTTTACTTGCTTTTATGGCATTGATATTTTCGGTGTCAGGCTTTTTTGTCGGAGTGAAAAGCTTCAAGGAGGAAAATGTTTTTTTTGGATACTCGTGGTTTGGCACTATTGGGAATACTATTTTATGGATTTTGATTGGTTGTCTTATATTAGTAGGATTTTAGTGAAGGATTTGGAGATTGATTATGATTAATGCTGAAATTAAAGAAAGATATGATTTGGTGAAGGAACGAATAGAGGGAATTCTCACAGAGGATACGGTTGATAATAAGTATAAGGAATACTTTCGTTCGATTGCAAAATATATATTGTATAACATCGAGGTGCTTGAAAAACTTCAAAATGGCTGCTTGAGCGATGCTTCGATGAAAGAACTTGAGGATATAAATAGTAAGCTGTATGAAGATGTGATTGGTAATAATTATGACCTTTCGGTTGGTAATCCGGAATATATGGAGAAGAACGGCATTGAAGAAGAGGGTAAGTATTTGTTGTATTTGTACGGAAGATTAAGAAGTCTTCCAGAGTATGTTTACAAGAATAAGATGCACGAAGTTACTATTCTGATGGAGCTTTTCTTACAGGTTTATAATATCTTTGAAGATGGTTCTAAAATTGTGGAAAATGTGTATGAAGCCATATATTATTTTGTGTATGACTATGCGGATATATTTGCATTTAACCGAATCAGGGAGATTACAGATGATGAAGAGGATTTCTATGTAAAGATTATTACAGAGTCAGATTTGGAGGACTTGAGATATCTTTATAAGTATGGCAGATATATTTCTCAAAACGAGCTTGAGATTGCTAGGTTTTTAAATTCTTTATCTCAGGAAAGAATAGACAGTATAGCAAGAACTTATACAGAAGGCTTTAGAAAAGGCTTTATAGCCGGTAAGAAGGATATGTCCATAAAGGATAGGGTAAGCATTGGATATGCTGTAGGCTTTGAAAGAGTTGTAAAAGCTGCAATCAGACAGTTTTCGGATATGGGCTTGATGACAGTGGTAAGGACAATGGCAGTAAGCTCCACATCAGCTAATAAGCAGTATGATTTTGACCATAAGTTTGATATGGCAGTATACTTTGATAAGGGCATAAGCGAAAGAGAGCTTGGCGTGATGAAAACTGCATTTGAGCAGTATAAGGATAAGGAAGCGCTGTTTGCTGGGCCTGCTTATATAGAAACGTTTGGTGAAACGCCATTTGAACCGAAGATTAAAAAATGT
Source organism: uncultured Roseburia sp. (assembly GCA_964457015.1). Classification (GTDB taxonomy): domain Bacteria; phylum Bacillota; class Clostridia; order Lachnospirales; family Lachnospiraceae; genus SVEL01. The sequence continues at coordinate 2,249 of CAYWDL010000181.1, forward strand.
GCCAATAAGCTTAATGAAAAACAGCAGAAGCTTTTGCCTGCCCATAATAATGCCTATAGAAGTATGTACGAAGTGTATATCAATAGCGAGGAAACAAGCTTCACTATTATAGCTTATCCGATACCTGAAATTGGTGATGATTTTGTGGATATATTTGAAGATACTATTAAGATTAACAACCTTGATGATGAGCTGTATAAGAATATTCAGGCAACAATTATAGCTGCCCTTGATGAGGCTGACTATGTTCTTGTAAAGGGTAAGGGTGCCAATAAGACTGATTTAAAAATTAATCTTTGGGATTTGAAGAATCCTGAAAAGGAAACCTTGTTTGAAAACTGTGTTGCAGATGTGAACATACCTGTCGGTGAAGTGTTTACATCGCCAAAGCTTGCAGGTACAGATGGTGTGTTAAACGTTTCAGAAGCATATCTTAATGATTTGAAATTTGTGGATTTGACCTTGAAATTTGAAAATGGTATGGTTAAAGAGTATGCTTGCAAGAACTTTGAGGATGATGAGGAGAATAAGAGGTTTATAAAAGAAAATCTTTTGAGAAACCACCAATCGTTACCTATGGGTGAGTTTGCAATCGGAACAAACACAACGGCGTATAAGGTTGCGGAAAAATATGATATATTGTATAAATTACCAATTCTTATTGTTGAGAAGATGGGACCACATTTTGCTATAGGCGACACCTGTTATAGTCATGAGGAGGATGTGATGACATACAATCCGGATGGAAAGGCCATCGTTGCAAGAGAAAACGAATGCTCGGCTCTTAGACATGAGGATATAAATAAAGCGTATTTTGGCGTACACACAGATATCACAATTCCGTATGAACAGCTTGAAGAAATAAAGGTAATTACCAAGTCAGGCCAGGAAGTGCAGATTATCAAGGATTGCAGGTTCGTTTTGCCGGGAACCGAGGAACTTAATAAACCACTTGATATGTAATTATGGTAAATACTTAAGGGAAAATTTGCTACAAATTTAAGCTAAATTAACATTGACTAGAATTATTATATAAAGTAAAATAATCTAGTGTAGATTTGTCTACGCTAGATTTTTTATGTTTTTAAACAGAACGGAGGAATTTATGTCAAAAGTAGGAATTATTATGGGTAGTGACTCAGACCTTGAGATTATGGGAAAAGCTGCTGACGTTTTGGAAGAATTAGGTGTTGAATACGAGATGACAATTATTTCAGCTCACAGAATGCCTGATATTTTCTACGATTATGCAAATTCTGCTGAATCAAAGGGTATTAAGGTTATTATTGCCGGAGCTGGTGGTGCAGCACATTTACCAGGTATGGCTGCTGCTATATTCCCAATGCCAGTTGTAGGTGTTCCAATTCATACAAAATCATTGGGTGGCGTAGATTCGCTTTATTCTATCGTACAGATGCCTGCAGGTATTCCTGTGGCAACTGTGGCTATAAATGGTGGCTTGAATGCCGGACTTTTAGCTGCAAAGATTCTTGCAACTTCTGATCCTGAGCTTTTAGAGAAGTTAAAGGCATACAAGGAGGGCATGAAGGAAAAGGTTGTTGCAAAGGCTGAAAGATTGGAACAGGTTGGCCACAAAAATTATTAAAGCATAAGCTGCAAACAATTTAGTAAATTTTAATGAAATGGAGATTTTGAAAATGGATTACAAGAACGCTGGAGTAGATATTGAAGCCGGATATAAGTCAGTTGAACTTATGAAAGAACATGTTAAGAAGACAATGAGACCTGAAGTTTTAGGCGGACTTGGTGGTTTTTCAGGTGCTTTCTCGATGGAGAAGTTTAAAGATATGGAAGAACCTACATTGGTTTCAGGAACAGATGGTGTTGGTACAAAGCTTAAGCTTGCATTTATTTTGAACAAGCATAATACAATAGGTATTGACTGTGTTGCCATGTGTGTAAATGATATTGCCTGTGCTGGTGGTGAACCATTATTCTTCCTTGACTACATCGCATGTGGAAAGAATGAGCCTGAAAAGATTGCTACAATCGTTAGTGGCGTTGCAGAAGGCTGTATTCAGGCAGGAGCAGCATTAATCGGTGGTGAAACAGCAGAAATGCCAGGCTTCTACCCTATTGATGAGTATGATGTTGCAGGCTTCGCAGTAGGTGTTGTTGATAAGAAGGACCTTATTACAGGTGCTAACATTAAAGATGGTGATGTACTTGTTGGCATTGCCTCAAGTGGTGTACATAGCAATGGTTTCTCGCTTGTAAGAAAGGTGTTCAAGATGACAGAGGAAGCCTTGAACACATATTATGATTCATTGGGAACAACTTTGGGAGAAGCGTTAATTGTTCCTACAAAGATTTATGTTAAGGCTCTTAAGAATGTTAAGGATGCAGGTGTTACAATTAAGGGTTGTAGCCATATTACAGGTGGTGGTTTCTATGAAAATATTCCTAGAATGCTTCC
>CAYWDL010000182.1:0-4662 GCA_964457015.1 uncultured Roseburia sp.
CACCTCTGCATTCTTGGCAATGTCAGCAGCCTCATAAAAAGTCATATGCTTGTATTCCTTAGCCTTCTTAAGCTTGTCCTTTTCACCATACATACCTTCACAGATAAGCAAATCCGCACCTCTAACCATATCAACTATAGTATCTGTCGGTCTTGTATCCGTACAATATGAAAGCTTTATACCTTTTCTAGTTTCACCCAAAACCATTTCAGGTGTCAACACCCTACCATCTACTTCTATAATATCACCTTTTTGCAATTTACTCCAGTACTGTTTTTCAATATTATTTTCAATTGCCTTTTCAACCATAAACTTACCTTGTCGGTTAATCTTAATATTGTAGGCATAACACACAACATTGTGGTTAACCTTGTAGGCCTCAATCTCATATCCATTGATGTGTATGGTTTCAGAAGGAGTTGTAAGCTCTATATATTTTATCTCAAATGGCAATTCCGGAGCAATAACTCGCAACGACTCAACCACTCGCTGAAGTCCTTTAGGTCCAATCATCGTCACCGGCTTTGTACGATCTGCATTACCCATGGTAAGAAGCAGGCCCGGAAGTCCGCTGATATGATCTGCGTGATAATGGGTAAAACAAATCACGTCAATAGGATTAAAGCTAAGCCCCGCTTCTTTAATAGCAATCTGGGTTCCTTCGCCACAATCAACAAGCAAACTGCTTCCATTATATCTTGTCATAAGTGCTGTCAACCATCGTCTTGGCAATGGCATCATTCCACCTGTTCCTAACAAACAAACATCTAACATTTTTTACTCCATTCTGAGCTTCATTATAAAATCTCAATATTATCATCAATATCGACTGGTATCTTAAAATCCTTTATAACCTCATCATAACACGGCTCACACAAATCAATTATATGCCGCTCGCAATCCCTATTAGAAAAATATCCCCAATTATACTCAATTGAAAAGTTTCCTTCTATTATAATACCATTTTTTACCTTTAACTTCTTTCCGCATTTATTACACAAAACCTTAGATAGCTCATTGGTCTCTTTGTTTTTGTACTTTCGCATAAGCTTCCTCCATAAAACATTCCTATTATATATAGGAAATTATACGATAGTTTTATCCAAACATAAAGCGGTAATTATTGCTCTTTCTTCCACATAATTACAGCATTTTCAACAGGTTTTTCATAAAAGTTCCTTCTAATGCCATTTTTTTCAAAGCCACACTTTTCGTACAGTGCAATGGCAGGAATATTAGACTCTCTAACTTCAAGGAAGGTATTTTTCGCATCTCTTTTCTTTGCCTCCTGCAAAAGCGCCATAACAAGCTCTTTTCCAACACCTTTCCCTCTATACTCGGACTTAACAGCAATATTTATTATTTCCGCTTCGCCGGCAACAACATATACACCGCCATAGCCAATAATGCTCTCATCGGTACATGCCACAACAAAATACGAATAATTTTGTTGTAACGAGGCAATAAGCGCCTCTTCTGACCAAGGCAATGAAAAGCATTCCAGTTCAATTTTCGCCACATCTGCACCATCTTCAGCTGTCATTTCTCTCAAATAATAATCTTTAAGCATTTTTCATCTTCTCTTCCATCTCTCTTTCAGCCTGAGACTTTCTAAAATAGTCCGGTCTGAAATCAGCAGCAGAAACTGTCTTTCCTTCCACCAAATACTTAAGTGCAAGTGCACCGACACTACCTGCTCTCTGCCTGTTCAAATGTGCAGGAGCAAATACTGCCTTTTTCAAAAGATTAGCCTCTATATATTCCTTAAACACCGGAATTCCATCACCAACAAAGATTACATCCTCATCAAATCCATTTAGCATAGTCACCAATTCTTCTATAGAAACGGCGCATCCGGCCATAAGCTCCTTCAACTCTTCACCATCAAGCTTAAATGCTGCTGTGTAAGTCTGATTCCTTCTTGCATCCATAATAGGACAAATTATATTTTCCGTATCAAAGAAATTGTAAGCCATAGCCTCCAATGTTGGAACTTCAACAAGGGGCTTACAAAGAGCCTGTCCCAGCCCCTTCGCAGTGGCACTGCCAATTCTCAAGCCCGTAAACGAACCCGGTCCTGATGTAATTGCAATAGCATCTATTGTTTCCAATTCTATTTCCGATACCTTAAACATATCATCAATCATCGGAAGCAATGTCTGCGAATGAGTTATCTTATTATTAATTGTATATTCGCCTATTATCTTTTCCTCCTCAACTATGGCAACAGATGCCACTGTAGAAGAACTGTCAATTGCTAATATTCTCATACCTACTCCTTAAGCTAACTTATCGTTACTGTTCTGTAGTCAAATCCTTTTTCCAAATCCTTAGATATCACAAGCCTGGTTGCATCCTCCGGAATAATCTCATTCACAAGAGATGCCCACTCTATCAGACAAACACCGTCTCCAAAGAAATATTCCTCATAGCCAATCTCATCCATCTCATACACATCACCAATTCTATAAACATCAAAATGATAGAATGGCACGCGACCATCATGATACTCCAAAACAATAGTGAATGTAGGACTGCTTATGTCCTCGTTTACGCCAAGGCCCTTTGCAAAGCCTTTTGTAAACACAGTTTTTCCAACACCAAGGTCACCATCAAGACAGAATATCTGTCCTTTTCTTGCATTTTTCCCCATTTCAAATCCTATATTATAGGTATCCTCATGAGAAAATGATTCTAAAACCTGCATTTCTTTCTCCATCTATTTTATCTTAATATAAGAAGCCTTACATTGTTCCTTTACAATCTTTTTAAAATCTTCCATATAAGGTTCCAACTCTCGCTTCGGTATTATAAACGCTCTAATTCTATTCAAATAAATAAGCACATTCATTTTTGTGGAATTAATCTTCATTACCTGTTCCCATTTGTAATCAGCATACTCGCCATCACATGCAACTCGGATGCCTGAATCAGAAATAGTGTATTCCAACGGCTTATTGATAGATTCATTCTGCTTAACCTGTTTTTTAGCTTTACTATAAAGCATCGCCGGCTGTATCACCGTAAACAAAAGTCCCGTAAGCAAAAGAACAAACTTGTACGCAACATTCATCATTGCGTTGTCAAGGGAACCGAAGAATGCCACAAGGGCACAAATGCTTAACACCACACCAACATATCCGCTAAAGGACGAATACGTATGCGTAATAAGAAAATTGAATAATTCCTTTACTGTCAACTGTACCTTTAATTTAATTTCCATTTTAATATCAACTCCTAACTATAATAGTTTAACATTATAGCGGAATTTTGTCTACAATCTTGTTTTTATAAGTTTGCTAATTTTCTTATAAACAAGAGAAACTATAACTGTAATGGCTGTTCCTTTTATAAGGTTCATAGGCAACACACCCAATGCCACAAAGGTCTGCATATTTTTTATGAGTTTGTTTGCGCCTGTTCCTATGGCAATAATTTCCGACATTGGCATATTTCCGTAGTATCTTGCAAATGCAGGAAGCAATACAAATGCATTGACAAAGCAGCCTGCAACTATCATAACTATTGTTCCTGTTATAAGTCCTGCTGTTGCCATCTTTCTTGTTTTCTTAATTTTATACATAACTGTTGCCGGAATAACAAATGTACATCCTACAATAAAGTTTGCAAATTCACCTATATAAGCTGTCGAAGAAGGCTTAAACATAAGCTTTACAAATATTTTTATGAACTCTGTTATCACACCGGCTACAGGTCCCAACATAAAACCACTAATCATTACCGGAACTTCACTAAAATCCAAGCCATACATCGGTGGTATAAACGGTATTTGTATTTCAAAGCACATCAGAACACCTGATACTGCTGCAAAAATGCCTATTAACGCAACTTTTTTTGCTGTCGGTATCTTTACCGGATTCTTTCTGTCAATAACCTTTTCACACACAATGGCAACCACAAACAATGCAATTACAAAAGCAAGAATAATTATCAAATATCCCGCATCCTGACTCATAACTTCAAAAAATCTTTTTATCTTTTCCATAATTTCTAGTCCTTTCTTTAATTATAAATACATCTTCACAATGATGTCTTTAAACTAAAGAAACCCAAGGAAACAAAAATCTCCTCAGGTTAATAACATCAAAAGGTGAGCAAAGATTTTAATTACACCATCCTTGCTACTGTTCTCTTCTTCCATCCAGACTATACTGTTGGTACCGGAATTGTCACCTCACCGGTTCGGTATAACAAGTCATACTTATTACACTCGCGGACTTTACCGCCAGTCGGGAATAACGTCTTTCTCCATTCGTCAAAAGCCGTGTCACCCTGCCCTGAAGATATATTTAATTATTATAATATATTTTGTAACAGTGGGGATTATACCACCATATTACACGCAATGCAACTATTTTCATAATAATCCTTTTTTCTTTTTTCTGAGCGAAAGCAAATAGCCATCTCCACCCGGGAGCCATCCTTGGCAGTTACATTAAATGTTTCATATTCGTTGAATTCTTTTTCAATTTTTGTTCTCTTTTTTATTTTCTGTGATAGTTTCATATAAGTCACTTGTACAAATCGGGATTTGGTGCGCTAAAGTTATATTTTTGAACTTGCCGGCAGGCTGGGTGGGTAAAAAATATCTCTTTTTCAATTTTTCACCCTAATACTTTGACCTATATGGGCAAAATATTT
>CAYWDL010000183.1:0-4625 GCA_964457015.1 uncultured Roseburia sp.
ATATTACACACTTTTCAAATGTCAATCCAACTCCTGTAAAAAAACAGTTTAAATCAACCCATGTTGTTGGCAACGCATATGTCATATCCGCAATTCCATGCATCGCTAAATCTGTCAAATAAATATCAGCCAAAACCGATACTCCAACTATAACTGTGCCGGCTATGCTTTTAAGTACACCATTCAAAATCAAGGTGAGCAGACCAATTATAATACTGAGTAAAAACATCAGAATCAACTCATACAACAGCGCAGTCATTGGCGACATTGACAATATTCCTCCACTATCAACCACGCCTTCCGCTGAAATCATTCCCTGTATTGAATTCATATATGTAATTATTACATCGCCCCATTCTGTGCCAAGACCAATATTTGTACCACATACAAGGATAGACAAAATAAACATAGCTATTTGAAACATTCCTGATATAGATACTATGTAACCCAGCTTAGCAGTCATCCACTTATATCGGCTTACTCTCATAATGGTAAACACTTCACTCCCATTATAAAACGGAGCCTCGCTCATAAGCACAACCAAAAGTACCAATGCATACATTCTTCCTCTCCACTCTGACAGAAAAATTGGATACAAAAACGGCGGAATTCCCAACTCATATTCAGCTGCCATATCTATAGCTACATCCATATTACTTGACAAAAAGAAGAAACCCAATAACACTACAATCAATGTCTTAGGATTTTTAAGTGACCGTATAACATCCATACGTGTAATCTTTATTATACTCATCAGTAACACCTCTCAATCCTCTTGCACATAAGCTTTGATGTTATATACATAATCACCATAATATATATGCCTACATATATAAGGCTCTTAACTTCTGTTCCAGGTCCAAAGATATAGACTCTAAACAAAAATGCCGGATTAAACCAGTCCGCAAATTTTAAGTAATCTGCTACAAAATACATAAAAAAGAAATACAATATAGTTGGTATTGAATATATCACAAACTTATTTCCGGTAAACACTGACAACAGCATAGTAATCACACCATAAAATGCACCTCTTAAACTCAACAAAAGTACCTGAAACACAACGCTTAGTATTGCTTCCATATATGTCAATCCTGCATACTGATGAAACTCATAAAATGGTATAAACAAAGCAAATGCACCTATTGCTATAACCTCACCAACAATACAGGCAACAAAGGAGCTTAATGCACATGCTATTACAGTATTGGTACAATACCTAGATCTATCGTATCTCATTATCATATATGTTAAGCTGTTAGACTCATAATCATCGCAAAAAGCGCTACTATAAGTCAAAACAGGCACCATTAAAATAATCAAGTCAAACATTGATATTCCTGTCAAACTATACATAGATACTATATCAAATACTGCTACTACTTTTCCATTTTCTATGCTCATATATGGCAATGAAGCTGGTAGCAAATCAAGAATTCTAAATATTGCCAGTAAACAAAACGTTATCACAAATCTCTTTGACTTAAACGCTCGCATAATAATTGCCATAATATCCTCCTCTCATCAATACGCACTCTGCAATATAGTCCCATCCACAGCAGATAAAATTGCTATTCTGTATCTAGGTTTTCCTTCTTCATATATCTGTATCTCCCACACAGGTGTTATATAGGCATTCCTGTATTTATTTTCATCTGCATCTTCCACCACTACCATATAGTTAAGATTAACATATTTTATAGTCGTTTCTTTGCTAATTATTGTACTCTGCACACTATCATAGAATTTTTCTACTGCTTCTTCAGGTGATATTATACTATTTTTCCTTAACTGTTCGCCTATATCGTAATTGTCTGCTAAGCGAAAACCTATTATCTTTCCCGACTCATCCATACATATATCTAAATAATGTCTATATGCAATCATAATTGGTATGGAGCCCATTTCTGACTCTATGAACCGACAAGCTTCATCTACAATTTCTCCCTCAAACCACTCGTAACGAATTAGGTTATTATATGTTTTTAACTTTACACCATCTATCATCGTATACAATCTAATTAAATAAAAATCTGTAAGCACTGTCGCATACTGTGGATTAGCTTCTTCCCATTCCCACAGCGTTTCAAATGCTGAAGCTTCGCCATACTTTTCATTAATATACATTTTATATTCTTCATTCCAATGTACACACACATAGTCTGTCCCCATATTATCCGGGATAACAGGCTTCATTACTTCTAAAAATTCATCTATTATTTCATCAAATTGTTGCTTATCAAAATCCATCTCATATTCAGGAAAATTATCATCTATTGTATTAAGCCTATCAAAATATGCTGTATCCATTTCCCCAAGTTCCAAATATCCCCAATTACCATTATAAAAAACATTCCCTCTCTCCTTATTTTGAAGTTCAGCAAATGTTACAGTTATATCTTCGTCATAATATTGGTCAACTAACAAAGCTATTTCATCGGTATACTGTGCCTCTGTCTTATCTTCATCAATTTCTTTTTTATATATTTCATAATCCCACAACTCATTTGGCACCTCTGTAGGCACCACGGCATCAATATACAAATTCTCTTTCAGCTGTCCTTTAACATATCCCGTAGAAAAATCTAATTCTTTTACATCATCATACTGTACAATATTTACTTCTCCGTCTTGCTTATCTTTTTGCTTTTGTTCCATAGTTATTGGTTTACAAGCTAATGACACCAATACATTTATTACTAATATTCCCGCTAACAGTATTCTCTTCATATCTGCTTCTCCTCGTATGTAAACATCAAAGGGAATAACCCGAGATTTATTCCTTTTGACATTTATCAATCTTTCATTTTAAGGTGTAAACGAACCTGTTATTGTGCTCTGTGTTACATAAGAGCTTCTATCAAGCAGTGCTGTTACTTCAAAATCATATGATCTATAATCCATACTCATAGAAGCAGTAGTATAACTAGGCCTTGTTGTTGTACCATTTGTTGTGTATTCACCTACATAAGTATAACAAGAAGGGTTTTGTATACCTATTATTTTTGCATACAATTTTGATCTTGAATATACCACTCCACTGTTAACAGTGATAGTTCCAAAACTATAATCATTATTTTTCGTCGCTTCACCCGTTCCATATGAATAATAATCTCTATTCACCGCTACTTGAAATGACGATGATGATGCCGCCAACACACTTGTTGTAAACATAACACTCATTACTAAAGTTGCCAAAAACTTCTTTACTCTTAAATTCATTTTACTATTTTCCTCCTTTGATATCAAGTATAACCTCTCGGGCGATTATACTATTTATTTTGCCCTTACAATCATCTACACTCATCCATCAATTCCTACTTCTTGTTATTCTTTTTCTCAAGCTCTTTCAACATTTCTGCAGGAATCTTTGTCTCGCCAAACATTGTCAATGACGACTTCTTTTCAATCATATTCATTGATGATTTCTTTAAAAATTCAATCACGTTTTTCTTCATGCCCTTTTCCCTCCCTTCATTCAATACACCATACAACAGTTACCATATATTAATTACACTCCCTATCTGTTTTCATAATAAATTATGCTTTTCCACAGTACAATACCTCTGCCACAACACGCACTGTAGCAGCCATAATCTGCATTATAATTAATTGATTTCCCTCTTTTTATGTTATATACTTATTACGTGTAATTGTATTTTGGAGGTGGAAATCTTTATGAATATTCTTTTAGTCGATGATTCACATGATGTATTTCCTTATATTTGCGGAATTATCAAGGAAACACACATGGAATGGAATGTTGATTTTGCTGATTCTTATGAAACTGCTGTTTCTATGCTTCAATCCACAATTTATGATTTATTCATATTAGACTATGAATTAAACCCTGACAATCAAGCAGAAAACGGTTTGAATTTAGGCTTATATATTAAGTCCAGAAAATAATACAATTATACGCCTGTGATATTTGAAACTTCTTTCTCCGAATATATATATGATGCCTTAAATAAATTAAATTGCATATACTATCTTACAAAGCCTTTTTCAAAAGAAAATCTCATCGGAATGATAGACAAGATTACTAGCATTCCTGACACCAGAAAAGGTATACTTTTGCACGACCTTGCGGATATAGATTTTTATGTTTACTTTGATGAGATTATATATATTGAGTCATTGGGGCACCAATTGACAGTCTATACCTTAAATGAAACTATTGAAATGAAGCGTTATTCCTTTAAGAACTTTAACGAACCTTACTTCTTCAAATGCCACAAAAGTTATATGGTCAATTTGAATTATGTTGTTGCTTATGACCCTAGATTAAGCGAATTAACCATACGCAATCCCAACAAGCATAAAACCCAACACATAAAAGTAGGGCGTACATTTAAAACACAAGCTGATGAAAGGATGAAAATTCGATGATAACAGAACTCATTATATCATTTGTAGAATTAATAATAATATTAATATTAACTGGTGGTTTGACTTGTCATAATTTTTTTAATAATAAAATAAGTCGTTCAGTTTATATTTATATTTTATTTATTATACTCTATACTACTATATTAAGTTTCATAGACGACGAATTCATTTTATTTCTCTTCCATCTAATGTTGACATTATTAATCGTCAAACAATATTATGGTTTACATATT
>CAYWDL010000184.1:0-4549 GCA_964457015.1 uncultured Roseburia sp.
ATTTCATTTACAGGTCTTGAAAACTGTCTTGAATACTGAGTAAACAATGACAAACCACCGATATCAAAGCCCTTTGTGATACATAAGATACCACCGATAACGCCTGTGATTGCATAGCTTATCTGACTCAGATTACCCATTACAGGACCCATAATACCACCAAAGAACTGAGCCTTTATCTGATTTTCTCTAAGCTCATCACTTAAAATATTAAAATCATTTACGGCTTCATCCTCGTGACAGAATACCTTTACAACCTTCTGTCCTGTAACCATTTCTTCAATATAACCATTTACTGCACCAAGGGCTCTCTGCTGACCACTATAATACTTTCTACTGCGACCACCAATCTTACCACCAATCGATGCCATAAGCGGAATAGTAACAATTACAATAATTGCAAGAAACCAGTTTACAGAGAACATAAGTATTAATGTTCCTACTATAGTAATGGCACCTGTAAATAACTGTACCAACGTGTTATTGAGCATTTCACCAACCGAATCAAGGTCGTTGGTGAAACGGCTCATAAGCTCGCCATGCGTGTGTGTATCATGATATTTCACAGGCAGTCTCTGCAGCTTATCAAACAAATCATTTCTAATTCGTTGTAATGCATTCTGCGAAATTCTAATCATAATTTTCTGTTGCAAATAGCTTGTCAAAACGCCTGCAAGATAGATAACTGCCATAAGGATAAGTCCTGATATAAGCATTTTCACCTTTTCATCAGCAGTGGTCTTATCATCTACAAGATTGTTGATAATAGGTCTCAGAAGATAACTTCCCCCAAGAGATGAAACTGTTGAAATGACAACACATACAAGTACAAACACAAGCTTCATCTTATCTGCCGAAATATAACCAAGTATCCTTTTTATAGCCTTAGATACATCCTTTCCTTTTTCACCGCTCATAGCTCCCGGGTTCTTTCCTTTAGGTCCCGGACCACCAGGACCTGGCATCATCTTTTCCGGTCCTTTAGTATTTCCAATATCTGAATACTTTTTAAGTAACATTTCCTTTCTTGATTCCATTATGCAGTCACCTCCTCTTTATCCATCTGTGAATAATAGATTTCCTGGTATTCCTCGCATGACTTCATAAGCTTATCATGGGTTCCAATATTGGATATCTTTCCATCATCAACAACAATAATCTTGTCAGCATCAATAACGGATGAAATTCTCTGAGCTATTATAAGCTTTGTTGTATTCTTCAAATCTGTTCTGAAGCTTTCTCTAATCTTCTTTTCAGTTGCAGTATCAACTGCACTTGTACTATCATCAAGAATAAGAATCTTAGGCTGCTTCAAGAGTGCTCTGGCAATACAAAGCCTCTGCTTCTGTCCACCCGAAACATTTGTACCACCCTGACCTAAAAATGTATCATAGCCTTCCGTAAAGTTAGTAACAAAACCGTGAGCCTGAGAGGCTGACGCAAACTTGAAAACCTCCTCATCCTCTGCGTTCTCATTACCCCACTTAATATTTTCCATAATAGAACCTGAGAAAAGTACGTTATTCTGTAATACCATACCAACGCCCTCTCTTAAATTCTCCAATGAATAATCCTTAACATTCACTCCATCTACAAGCACTTCACCTTCATCAGTATCATAAAGTCTTGGAATAAGAGAAACCATACTAGTTTTTCCACAGCCGGTTGAACCGATAATTCCAACAGTTTCACCAGGATTAATGACACAGTTAATATCTTCAAGAACCCACTCTTCATTATTCTTGTAATATCTGAAGCTTACATTCTTAAACTCAATTTTACCCTGCGTAACCTTTCTATCCTTTGCTGTTGCCTTATCATCATTAAGTTCAACATTTGTTTCAAGCACCTCTTTTATTCTTTTCGAAGATGTCAATGCTCTTGAGCTGTTTAAGAAAATCATACTCATCATCATAAGCGACATAAGAATCTGTACAACATAAGTTGTAAACTGGTTAAGCTGACCAATCTTCATATCACCGGCAATAACCTGATTACCACCAAAGTAAACTACTGCAAGTGTTGTAAAATTCATGGCAAGAGTCATTACAGGCATCATAAATATAACAACATTCATAGCATGTAACGTCTTATCCTTAAGCTCTTCATTTGCCTTTTTAAACTTCACTTCCTCAAAATCCTCTCTTACAAAGGACTTTACAACTCTGATATTTGTAAGATTTTCCTGCGTTGTTGTATTTAATCCATCAAGCTTCTTCTGCATAATTCCAAATCTAGGAAAACCTGTTTTAATAAGAAGTGCAAGTACCAATGCAAGAACAGGTATAACAATAAGTATAACTGCCGCAAGCCTTGGATTAATCATAAGTGACATAATAATTGCCGCAATGAACATACCTGGTGCACGAAGTGCCATTCTAAGCATCATCGTAACCATATTCTGCATAATGGTTACATCATTTGTAAGTCTTGTAACCAGTGAACCTGTACTGAAATCATCAATATTTGAGAATGAAAAATCCTGAATCTTTTTGAACAAATCCTTTCTCAAATCATTTGCGAATCCACTTGATGCCTTTATTGCAAAATATGCGCCACCTACGCCTCCAAGCATCATAAGAAGTGCCGTTACAACCATAATTGCGCCTATACCAATTATGTACGGAATACTTGCATTTTCCGTAACACCTTCATCAATGATTTTCTGCAAAAGTGCCGGCATCCATGCCTCGCCTATTACTTCAATTATCATAAAGATAGGTCCAAGAATAAATGCGCTTAAGTATGGTTTTATATATTTTGAATATTTAACCTTCATTTTTCAAATTCCCTTCTATTCTTTCTAGATATTCTTTAAACTGTTTCTTCTCTTCATCCGAAAAGTTTTTAAACATATTTGCTTCAACTGTGTCAAACATCTTCTTGCTGTCATTAACAATAGCTTTGGCTTTATTAGTCAAAACAATTTTATTCAACCTATTATCTTTTTCATCAACTATTTTTTCAATATATCCGCCCTTTTCCAGTTTTTTAAGCGAAACAGCAACTGTTGCTGTTGATATCTTCATATGTGCCGCAATCTCTTTCTGCGAATAAAAATCATTATCACTTATGCACATAAGCATCCTATGCTGACCTTGAAAAACGCCAGTAGAATCAAACAACTTTTCCATAACATGTCTATGTTTGTGTGAAATGTGAATGATTTTCCAAGATAAATGTTCACTTTCTCTTTTATCCAAGAGTTTCACATCCTTTCTATTTATATATTCAGGACAGGTTTGAAAATACTTCGCATTTTCAAACTATTGTTATCACCACAACAATATAGCGAGCAAACGGTTAGCCTGTTAATCGTTTGCTCGCTAATAATTTTACTATGCTATATATTTTTTTTCAACCAAAAATAGTTTACGACAAAAACTATTTCTGAAGCATGCTTGAAATACTCTTCAAAATGTTATCATTAATCTTTATAAGCACCTTAAGGAATGTCACAACCTGTGCCATTATAACAGCATTTCCATTACATTTCTGCACAATAGAAATACCAAAGTAAATGAAATTATCCTCCAATGCCATAAATATATCCGAATTATCCTTCTTTGTTTCCATAATTCTGATAACATTTAACTGATTGGAAATGCTGAATATTCTTTGAATATCTGCAATAAGATTATCCATATTAACATTCATACATTTATTATCAACATCTGTAAACACTTCATTTACATATTGTTTTATTGTATCTGCCCAAATTTCATTTTCCTCATTTTCAATTATAGAATAAGCAAACCTCATAAGGCACAAATTATAGTTTTCACTTAAGTTTTCCAATGACTTGCCTGATTTCTTTACATAATCAAGATTTCTTATCTCATCAAGCTCCATAGTTGTAGCCATCATATTTCTCTTCAATTCAGAAACTTCGATAGGCTTATTCTTATCCACACCAAAAGCCTCACAAATATCAGACCATGATTTCTGAATTTCAGCAAGTGTTTCCTTAAATTCATTTACATCTTCTGTGAATTTATTTTCCATAATCAATGTACTCCTATAATGTTACCTTCTTGAATACTTTCTTACCCTTCTTGATAACAACGCCAGCCTCTAACTGTTCTTTTGTGATAGTAGCCTTAATATCTGCAACCTTTTCACCATCAAGTGTTACACCGCCCTGCTCAACAGCACGTCTTGCTTCATTTCTTGATGTAACGATTTCTGCAGCTACCATTGCTGTTAAGATATCAACTACTCCATCAACCAATTTATCTTCGCCGATATTTGCTGTTGGCATATTATCTGCATTACCAGCTGAGAATAATGCTCTTGAGCTTTCCTGTGCTGCATTTGCGTCTTCTTCACCATGAACAAGCTTTGTAAGCTCGTATGCAAGAATTTCCTTAGCCTTATTAAGTTCACTACCTTCCCACTTATCCATAGCATCAATCTCTTCAAGTGGTAAGAATGTAAGCATTCTAATACATTTAAGAACGTCAGCGTCGGCAACGTTTCTCCAGTACTGGTAGAATTCGTATGGTGTTGTCTTTTTTCTGTCTAACCACACTGCACCTGACTGTGTCTT
>CAYWDL010000185.1:0-4534 GCA_964457015.1 uncultured Roseburia sp.
CATTTCGATTATCACTCAATCGACCATAACCTTCTTAAGCTTGATATTTTAGGACACGACGATCCGACGATGATTCGTATGCTTGAGGACCTGACAGGTCTTGATGCAAAGACGATACCATTTGACGACCAGAAGGTAATGTCATTGTTTAAGAGTACAGAGGCTTTAGGAATTGAGCCTAAGGATATTGATGGTTGTCCATTGGGTTCACTTGGTATACCGGAGTTTGGTACGGATTTCGTTGTTCAGATGTTAATTGATACTAAGCCAAAGCAGATATCTGACCTTATTAGAATTTCAGGCTTGTCTCACGGTACGGACGTTTGGCTTGGAAATGCCCAGACTCTTATTCAGGAGGGAAAAGCAACTATTTCTACGGCTATTTGTACACGTGATGATATAATGACTTATCTTATTCATATGGGTATGGATTCTGAGTTGTCGTTTACAATTATGGAATCAGTAAGAAAGGGTAAGGGATTGAAGCCGGAGTGGGAGGAAGCAATGCTGGCGGCCAACGTTCCTGATTGGTATATTTGGTCATGTAAAAAGATTAAGTATATGTTTCCTAAGGCACATGCGGCAGCTTACGTTATGATGGCATTCAGAATTGCGTATTTTAAGGTATTCTATCCATTGGCATATTATACAGCCTTCTTTAGTATAAGAGCATCTGCTTTTGATTACGAGCTTATGTGTCAAGGTAAGGAGCGTGTTGATGCCTATATTAAGAATTACAAGGTTCTTAGTGAAAAGGGTGAAACAAAGCCGAAGGATGCGGACGTGCTTAAGGATATTAAGATTGTGCAGGAAATGTATGCCAGAGGGTTCAAGTTTATGCCAATCGACATTTATAGGGCTCATGCAACAAAATTTCAGATAATTGATGGTATGATTATGCCATCATTAAGTAGTATTGATGGTATGGGTGATAAGGCGGCTGAGGCTGTCATGGAGGCAGCTAAGGATGGCGAATTCCTGTCTAAGGAAGACTTTAGAGAAAGAACCAAGGTAAGTAAAACAGTAATAGACAAAATGGACGAATTGGGATTGTTTGGTGAACTTTCCGAATCAAACCAGATGTCAATTATTGACTTTATATAGGGATTTGATGTATTATGAATAGTGGAGTTTCAAATAATGAAATTTTAAATGAAGAGTTTCATAAAGTAAGAGACAGAATAGTAGGTATTCAAAGAGAACGTTATGGTATTGGTACTTTGGCAGAGAAGACTATGCATAACATTCTAAAGAATTATTATTCAAAGGGCGAGGATTTTCAAGAGATTCCTATTAATGAGTTTGTTGCTGATATATATATGGACGGACATATTATTGAGATACAGACGGGGAATTTCAATAAGCTTAGAAGAAAACTGGACAGCTTTCTAAACGAATACAAGGTTACAATTGTGTATCCTTTGGTTAATACCAGGTATCTGACATATATTGATAAAGAAACCGGGAGCTTAAGTCCAAAGAGAAAATCTACCAGAAAGGATACTTATTATACAGCCTTTAAAGAATTGTATAGGATTAAAACATATTTGAAGCATCCTAATCTTTCCATAAAGCTTGTTTTGCTTGAGGCAGATGAGTATAAATTGGAAAGTGGAAGCAGCAAAGGTAAAAGAAGAAGGGCTGAAAAGTATGACATTGTTCCAAGAGATTTGCTTGGGGAAATGAATATTACAAGGCCGGAGGATTTTATTCAGCTGATTCCTATTGAACTGGAAGAAAAGTTCACTGCAAAGGATTTTTCAAAAACAGCAAAGATACACATAAGCTATGCGCAGCTTATACTTAATATATTTAATTATCTGGGCATAGTAAATCGTGTGGGTAAAAATGGTAATAGTTATATATATGAGGTGAAGTAATGTCTGAGTTAAATACTATTCAGGTAAAAAAGAATAAACAGCGTGAAAGTGAGGCTGCCAAGAGAAAGGAAGCATATGAACAGCATAGACGAGAGGTTATAGCTAAGAGAAAGCGTCAAAAGACCATAAAGTATGCTACCTCATTTTCACTGATAATAGCAGCAATTATACTTTGTTGTGCATATTTGTTTGGCGTATTTGATCCAAAGGATGATGAACAGGAAGCAAATACACCGATTGCTAATACAGGTGGTTCAGTTACAGACGAGCCTGAAACACCGGAAGAACCGACAGCACCTGTGGTGGATGTACCAGGCTTCGATGCAGATGCTTATGTGTTTACCGACAGCATGTATAAGTTTGAAATTGATGATAAGATACTGTCAATGCTTCAGGAGGCGGCAAATACAGAAAGTGATGTACAGGATGTGTATCAGTTCTTGTTAGAAAATAAAGCAGCATATCCTCAGGGATTATTGTATTTGGCTGTGAATGAACCTTTGTCGTTGGAATTTGTTATTGAATATCCATTTGAAAGCAAGGCTGTAGTTGATTATCATGATTTAAGTGAGGATGTTAAAACACAGAGAGTTCCACATCTCTTGCAATGGGATAAAAGATGGGGCTATTCAGCATTTGGTGATGAAAATATGGCTCTGGACGGATGTGGTCCAACCTGTCTTTCAATGGTGTTGATTGGTCTTACGGGAAACACCACTTATAATCCAATGTATGTTGCCAATTTCTCTCAACAGTTGGGATATTATATGGAAGGCGTTGGAACTATGTGGAATTTCTTCACTGAAGGTGCAGAATATTTCGATCTTGAATCTATGCAAATTGCAAACGATGAAGAAAGAATGGTCAATGAGCTGAAAAAAGGTAACATACTTATATGTAGTATGGCACCGGGAGATTTTACAATGTCAGGGCACTTCATTGTTATTTGGGATTATGTTGATGGAGAATTTGTTGTAAATGACCCAAATAGTATAACAAGAAGCCAGAAGACATGGAGCTATGATGTGCTGGAGGACCAGTTTAAGGCAATATGGACATTTAGCTTGAAGGAATAAATCATATGAAGCTTATAATAGAAAATCGGGAAACCAAATGGCTACCCGATTTTTTTATTACATAAAATATTATTTTGCTAAAGAATATTTTTCTAAATACTGACTATAAAGCTTGTCGTAATCCTTGTTGCCTGAGATAACCTTGCTGTGGTAACCATGAAGGTCAAGCGTTGCATGCTCTGACATTTCAATAAGACAGCTTGCAATATTAGAACAGTGGTCTGATACTCTTTCAAGGTTTGTAAGAATATCTGAAAGAACAAAGCCCTGTTCGATAGTACATTCAACCTTCTGAAGTCTAACAATGTGTCCAAGGCGAATCTGCTCTCTGAGCTTATCGATGACCTCTTCAAGTGGCTCTACCATATGAGCCATATCGATATCCTTATTCACAAATGTGCTTTCTGACATCTTAACAATTTCATCTACAGCATTGTAAAATACATCAAGCTGTGAATTAGCTTCCTCTGAGAAAGGAATATTCTTTTCTGTAATTTCTTCAACAGACTCAACCAAATTAACTGCGTGGTCTGATATACGTTCAAATTCACTTAACATATACAGAAGCTTAGTGGCTTCACGACTGTCGGTTTCAGTCATACTCTTTGATGAAAGCTTTACTAAGTAAGAGCCTAGCTCGTCTTCGTAAATATCAACCTTATCCTCGCAATCTCGAATGTACTGAGCAACCTTAGGATCAAAACCCTTAAACAATGCGATTGACTGACAAAGTGAATCGCAGGCAAGATGAGCCATCTGGTTAGCAACAGTAAAACATCTTTCAATAGCAACTGATGGTGTTTCAAGTAAACGCTCGTCAAGCAGCTCTGTGTAGCTGTCACCCTTCTTATCATCACCCTTAATTGTAAGATATGCAAGCTTTTCAAGTACCCATGTGAATGGGAAGAGAGTGATAACAGAGAATATTTTAAATATTGTGTGAATTGCTGCAATACTCCACATATTTACATAATGTGTATCAGCATAATTCAATAAATCAAAAGTTTCATTTCCACTTAATATTCCACCAATAATGTAGTAAACTACCATCCAAAGAATAACACCTATGATGTTAAAGTACAAATGTACAATAGCGGCACGCTTACCATTCTTATTGGCACTGACTGATGAAATCATTGCAGTAACACAGGTACCAATGTTCTGTCCCATAATAATAGGCATTGCAGAGCTGAATGAAATAGCACCTGTCATGGAAAGTGCCTGTAAAATACCTACCGAAGCAGATGAAGACTGAACGATTGCAGTCAAAATAGTTCCGGCTAAGACACCAAGTATCGGATTGCTAAACAATGTAAGTACCTGCTGGAATTGTTCATCGTCCTTAAGACCGCTTACAGCACCGGACATTGTTTCCATACCAATCATAAGCACGGCAAAGCCCATCAGGATATTACCGATGTCTTTATGTTTGTCTTTTTTGCCAAAAAGTATAAGTACTATACCAATCAAAGCAAGAATCGGCATCCAGGCATCAGGCTTTAAAAAATTAAGCCAAGCAGTAGCATCTGCACCACCTTCAATACCATTCATGGCTGTGAGCCATGCAGTAACGGCAGT
>CAYWDL010000186.1:0-4476 GCA_964457015.1 uncultured Roseburia sp.
CTCCTTTAGTAATGATTGCGAATTTTCTTTATAAATACAATTAAAAAGAAAATTGCTAATATTAAAAATAGTAATGATAAAATCTTAAACATAAGTGCCTCCTATTCAAATACCTTGTAATTCGATAATGGTTCAACATGGTCCGGATTGTAGTTTTTGTCGCTTGTATTAGCATGTTCCAGAATATAGTCATCATTCTTGTCAAGCATACGAACAACAACAATATTTGAAGCTGCTGTAGTAACAGCGCTTTTTGGAACTTCAACGGTTGCTTTACCATCTTTAATAGTGGCAGTATACAGATTCTTACCATTCACCTGGAATGAAAGCTTTTTAGCGTCTGCTTCGGTAGTTTCAGCAGTGATTGTGTATGAACCGTCAGATTTTTTCTCCACATCGGTTATCTTAACAGAAGAACTTCTGCTATAGTATCCAAGGGAATCCACAAAATCATCAAAGCTATTCATTTGGTTATCGATATACGCTATTCTTTTTGTGATGAAGGTCTTCAAGCTTGTCATAGCCTGAAGGAAGGTCTCTCCGCCATAATCTCTGTAGGTGGTACTCCATCTTAAGTCATTGGCCTGACCATCATCCTTGTAGAGTTTTTTGTAGGTGTCCAAGGTACCATCTGTTTTTATGATATCCTCAATGACAGTAGGTCTGACTTCCTGATATTTTTCATAGGCCTTTAACATAAAATAAGGGTCTCTGATAAGATATCTGTTCCAGTTTTCAGCCTGATAATACTGTTCATTGGTGAACCATTCGTTGGTTGTATGCCAGCCTTCAGTTTCATATGTATCAATATTATACATGTTTTTATTACCGAATGCCCAGTCAAAATCCCATACAGGTGATAATTTTGCCAATTCGTCAATATCCTTTGAGATAAAGGTTGAGTTTTTCATGGAATCCCAGTTCATTGAAAACTCACATACCCAGAAGTTGACAACCAGTGACTCCAAATCGAATAGCTCGGTATAATGCTTTCCATCGTGTTCGTCACAGCTGTAGTTTACAGTCTTCACATCGTTACGCCATACCCATGAATTCCAGCTAAACCTTGTGCCATATGCAGTATAGTGTGTGTCTTCATTTTTAAAGAAGAAATCATTGCTATGTAGTGCATATTCAAAGGACTGAATGTAATTCTTTGCATATTCATATATTTCCTTGTTTGTATGAATCAATGCAGGTCTGGAGAAGTAGAATGGAAGCTGGTACGCTGTTTTCAAGGAAACACCCTCTGAAAGGTTAGCGTGGTAAAAATCCATTTCAAGAAGAAAACCACCTGTTTTATCAGGAATATCAACATATTCGCTCATGTCATAGGTTTCATCCTCGAAAGTAAAGGTGTAAGGTTCGGATATCCATCCGAAATCTGCCTTTAAGCTCTCTGACAGATTATATTCAAAGGTATCTGCCGCTTCGTCAGAAAGGTCATACATTTCCTTTTGCTTTTTAGCTATAATGTTCGCAGCATCTTCAGCAAGCTCTTCCCAGTCGAAAATATCAACACGCTCTTCATCAATACGTATTTGTTCGGTGAGAGTATATACACCCTGATATTTTCCGTTGACCATTAAGATTGCATTGAGAGAAGACATTGCATACTCACCGCCTATATCATTGTAAAAATCACATATAAGCTTGTTTCTAAAGAATGTATGGTCAATGTCGTTGGCAAGTAGTACCCAGTGCTTTGATTCGCCCATATCAAATAAGTCGGCCTTTACTTCAAGCTTTAATTTATATGGCAGCTTAGGTCTGCTGGCAGTAGAGTTACCTCTGATTTTTAGCTCTGCATTTCCATCATATTCAACAACTCCCTCTACGAAATTATTAATAATTGTAACATTTGCAGCAGTGTATGCTGTGGAAATTGTTGTTTTATCACCCAAATCAACATAGATAATAGGAAGCGTACTGTCCTGAACATTATATTTTATGATTTCTTCAGTAACCTCCGGTTCAATTGTATACTGTAATGCCTCCTTAACCGGTTCGGTTGAAGGTATCAGAAAGAGTACGATTGATATAATTAACGAACATACAGATGCAGTCAGCCAGCCGATGTATAATTTTGCTTTGCCTTGCATTTTGCCTCCTTTCTATAAAGAATTATTCCATTAAACTATCCCATAATTCGTATAATGCTTCTAATTCTTTATTAAGTAGTTCTTGTTTTTTATGTATCTTAAGGGATTCGGCAGGAGAGGAATATACCTCCTCCTTAGCCATTTCCTCATTAAGCATATTAATTTCTTCCTCTATGGAAGCGATTTGGTCTTCAGTTTTCTTTAAATCATTCTGGCGCTTACGTATCTTCGCCTGTTCCTCCTTCATTGTCTGCCAGTCCTTTTTACCCTCGCTTTCTGTGAGTGACTTGCCGGTTGAAGAAGCAGCTGTGGCTGAGACCATAGCGGAAGGAGCAAGAATAGGATGCTTGAGAAGATAATAATCATAATTTCCTATATAATTTGTAAGTGTCTGTCCTTCTAAATCCAAAATTCTTGTAGCAGTTTTATTGATAAAATACCTGTCGTGAGACACATATAATACGGTACCCTCGTAGCTGTTAATGGCATTTTCCAATATCTCCTTCGACTCAATATCCAAGTGGTTAGTCGGCTCGTCAAGAATAAGAAAGTTGGCATACGAAAGCATGAGCTTGGCTAATGATACTCGTCCACGCTCACCACCACTTAGGTCGGAAACTTGTTTGAATACGTCATCTCCTGTAAAAAGGAATGCAGCCAATACATTTCTAATCTCGGTATTTGTGAGAGTAGGGTAGGCATCGGAAATTTCATCAAAAATACTTTTCTCCATATGAAGAACATTGTGTTCCTGGTCATAATAGCCTATTTCAACATTTGCACCAAGCTTTATTTCGCCTGAATCCTCTGATACCAGTTGATTAATAATCTTCAATATGGTTGTCTTACCTGTTCCGTTGGCACCGATAATGGCAACCTTCTCGCCTCGCTTAATCTGGAAGTCGACATCAGTAAACAGTGTAAGATTGTCATAGGATTTAGAAAGCTTTGTAACAGTAAGCACATCATTTCCGCTTAGCTTTCTAGGTGAAAGAGAAAAGCGCATATTAGCATTCTCCATAACAGGCTTATCCAATACATCGATTTTATCAAGCATTTTTTCACGACTTTCAGCACGCTTAATGGATTTTTCACGGTTGAAGGATTTCAACTTGTCGATAACCTCCTGCTGATGCTTGATTTCCCGCTGCTGATTTATATACGCCTTCATAAGGTTATCACGAAGCATGGCCTTCTTTGATGAATAATCAGAATAATTTCCTGAAAAAACAGTAACCTGTGAACGGTCAATTTCAACAACCTTAGTTACAATTCTGTCAAGGAAAAATCTGTCGTGAGCAACGATTACAACGGTGCCCTTGTAATTCCTCAAAAAGTCCTCAAGCCATGTAATTGAAGCAATATCAAGATGGTTTGTAGGCTCATCAAGAAGTATGATGTCGGGCTTTGATAAAAGCAGCTTACAAAGTGCCACACGTGTTTTCTGACCACCTGAAAGAGTGGACAAAAGACTAGAGTGGTCTTCTTCGGTAAAGCCAAGACCATTTAACACTCCAAGTATCTCGCTTTTATAAGAATAGCCGTCCAGTGCCTCGAATTTGTGCACAAGGTTGGTGTACGAACCCATATGAGCTTCAAGCTGGCTGCCGGAAAGGTCCTGCATCTGAGCCTCCATTTCACGGATACGGGTCTCCATATCAATAATGTGCTGTTTTACGGACAACATCTCTTCATAGATTGTATTATTGGTATTAATATCCTGATGCTGGCTCAAGTAACCTAAGGTTTTGCCCTTGGGAATAACTACAGTACCCTCGTCAGCAGATAATTCTCCTACGATTATTTTAAGCAGGGTGGATTTGCCGGCTCCGTTAATACCAACTATGGCAGCCTTTTCACCATCCTCTACAACGAAAGAACAATTTGATATTATTTTATTATCATCAAATGTCTTAGATATATTGTTACATGATAATATCATTTTTCTATCCTCTCAACTCAAAAACTTAGTATATTTTAACATATAAACGACATTTTTTAAATAGTTCTTTGACAAATTGACAATCTTTTACGAAAAGTTTATAATTATATCTAGTTTAGATGATTTATTGGCAGAGTTTTAGGAGTTAATATGAATAAAGTGGCAGAAAATAAAATTTCAAAATCAGTTATAAAGAGATTACCAAGATATTACAGACATTTAGGCGAGCTTTTGGAGATGGGCGTGGAGAGAATCTCTTCAAAGGAATTGAGCGAGAGAATGAAGGTTACAGCTTCTCAGATAAGACAGGATTTAAATCATTTCGGGGGCTTTGGTCAACAGGGATATGGTTATAATGTAAAGTATTTATATGATGAGATTGCAAAGATTTTAGGGTTGGACAGAGTATACAATGTTATTATCATAGGTGCC
>CAYWDL010000187.1:0-4430 GCA_964457015.1 uncultured Roseburia sp.
TGTTTTTTCTCCTCAAATCTTTTCTTAATCTAACTTAAAAATTTATCACATACTCTTCAAATATTCTATATCGCCCGCTGCCGTCACAGGATTCATCTCTTCTCGTAAAAGATACATATTCGGTGCGTTATTGTGCAACCACCTCTTAATTGCTGTATAATCAATAACACCTTCTCCTAAAAGTGTAGGAACATAACAGCCCTTCTCATCCAGCCTAAAATCCTTAATATGCATTGCTTCTATGTACCTGCCTGTAGCTTCAAGCCACCG
Source organism: uncultured Roseburia sp. (assembly GCA_964457015.1). GTDB lineage: Bacteria > Bacillota > Clostridia > Lachnospirales > Lachnospiraceae > SVEL01. The sequence continues at coordinate 271 of CAYWDL010000187.1, forward strand.
GGTCCAATATTTTCCTTGGTCAGTTGCATCCGGAAATTCAAGCAAATTTGAAGCATCAAATATCATTCTCAAATGTTCTTCATCATTGACCTGCTCCATTACATCCATCACAACCTCCAACGAATCTAAGGGATGCCAGTAAACAGGCTCAATTGCAAGCTTAACATCAAGTCTTGCCGCTTCATCAACCACTCGCTTAATACTGTCTATCATATGAGGATGCCATACCTTCTTTTCCTCTGTATTAAGCCTCGGATATGCAGTTTCCGTTCCTACAACCTTTGCGCCTACCTCTTTACTGTATGCAAGGCACATTTTTATAGTATCAACAGCCTTTTTTCTAATATCATCATCAGGGTTTCCCAAGTCCTGATAACATCCAAATACAGGGATTTCTATTTTATTTTCTTCAAATGCATTTCTTATTCTCTCCAAGTGATTTAATGTAATATCACCATAGCAGTCAATTCCCACAAAGGCTTTTGGCAACGCCAATTGGGCTGCCTCGTATCCTTCGCTATTCAATTTTCTTGCCAAACATTCAATCTCCATTTTCCCATAATCATGGGCACGTACACCTATCTTCATAAAAGCTCCATTCTTTACTTTTCAATATAAATCAATGCCTCAAACAACGCCAATATAGTAAGTGATTGTCCATATGCCATCGGCGCAATCAAAATGTTTTTATAATGCTCCGCATCCATACCCATACCTGTACCTATGGACACATTCAAAACATTTCCATCCTTATCAATATTATCAAGTATAGCCTCTATGGCTTTCATGGCACACTCTTCACAGGTCTCGTCAAGATATCCATATCTGATACCCTTAAAGATACCTGCTGCAATGGCAGCCGAGCCGGATACCTCCTCGTAGCTGTCAGAATCATCAAGAACCGTATGCCACAAGCCACTTTCGCTCTGCAGCTTTTTCAATCTCTTAACCTGCGCCTTATATGTATCAACAATTATAGCCTTCACGCCTTCATTAAGATTTCCCTCAAACATTTCAAGATAATCAATTATTCCAAGTGTGAACCAGCTATTTCCCCTACACCAGAATATTCCACCAAAATTGTTATAATCATTAAATGTCCAGCCATGGTAGAACAGACCTGTTTTTGTGTCGTAGAGGTACTTAATATGCATCAACACCTGATGGATACCTTCATCTATCCATTGCTGATTCTTATATTTGTTTCCCATTTTGTTTAGAAACAGCACCGTCATAAACAATGTGTCAATCCACATTTCATTATCATTGAGTGTAATCTTGTTCCTGTCACCTGTAACCGAGCTTGTCACATGCTGAAATCCACCTTCATTGGTTCTTGGAAGCTCATTCATAAGCCAATTTGCCCAGTCAACCATAAGACCTTCAAACTCTTCATTCTTCAATACATCATTAAATTCTGCCAATGTAAGAAGTGGCGCTGTTGTATTAATGTTTCTTGCCGGTAGACCAAACTCAATATTGTCCTTATACCATTTTTCAAGAAACGCCTTATATGCTTCATTCTTATCAAGCTGCATTATTTTGAAAAGTCCATAAAGCCCTACTCCCTGAGGCCAATCCCATTCAGCTATACCCATATCCCTTTTAAAGCAACCGGTTATCTGGTCATTATCCATCACATCCAAATTCATAAGCTTATCTATGACAAGCTTTAACTTCTCACGAATTTCTTTTCCCTCAAAACTCATAACCTCACATCTCCTATCCGGCATTTATCCTATCATTCAAATCATTGAGATAAACCCATCTGTCCATCTTTTCAGCAAGGGCTTCCTCTGCCTCCTCCTTCTCATTTGACAGCTTATTTAGCTTTACAAAATCTGTTGGATTGGCTGCAATGTCCTTCTCAAGCTGCTCTATTTTTTCCTCAAGGGCAGCTATGTCATCATCAATGGTTTCAAATTCGCGCATCTCCTTGTAGGACATTTTAAGCTTTTCCGTTCTTGGCTTAACATATGATTTCTCTGTCTTTATTTTATCGTCCTTTGGCTTATTTTGTCCATTTCCACTGTCAGGCTCCAGCCCTTTAGGTCTTTTGGCAATATAATCATCATAATTGCCCTCATATTGAACAATTGTAGCCTGACCGGCAGCATCCTTCTCATATGCAAATATACGATTAACCACTCTGTTTAGGAAATATCTGTCGTGGGATACGGATATAACAATCCCCTTAAATGTATCAAGGTAATCCTCAAGTATCATCATAGTGGCAATGTCCAGATCGTTGGTTGGCTCATCCAGTATAAGTACATTTGGAGCTTCCATTAATATCTTAAGAAGATACAGTCTTCTTTTCTCGCCGCCAGACAGTCTGCCAATCATCTGATACTGTAAGGTGCTGTTAAAAAGGAATCTCTCAAGCATCTTCACAGCAGACACAGGCCCTTCCTCCGTCTGTACAAATTCCGCAGTATCTCTGATATAATCTATAACCCTCATATTCTCAGGTAAATGCTCATTTTCCTGTGAAAAATAACCTATTTTTACCGTCTGTCCTATATCGATTGTTCCAGTATCCGGCGCTACCTCACCCATAATTATCTTCATAAGCGTGGACTTGCCACATCCATTTTCACCTACGATACCTATCCTGTCATCACTTAAGAATATATAGTTAAAATCGTTTATAACAGACTTATCACCGTATTTTTTTGAAATATTTGTCAGCTCAATTGTCTTATTTCCCAATCTACTTGACACCGAACCCATTTGAAGCTTTTCTGCCTCCCTTGGCCCCTCCATATCTCTTAACGCTTCATATCTCTGAATATGCGCCTTTTGCTTAGTACTTCTTGCCCTGGCGCCTCGCTGTATCCATTCCAGCTCCACACGAAGTATACTTTGACGCTTTCTTTCAGACGCTAGAGCTATATCCTCACGTAGTGTTTTCTCCTCAAGAAACTTTTCATATCCACCGGTATATCTATAAATCTTGCCACCGTCTATCTCTGCGATTCCATTACACACCCTGTCAAGAAAATATCTGTCATGAGTAACCATTACCAGAGCAGTCTTTGATTTCTTAAGATAATCCTCAAGCCATGCTGACATATAACTGTCCAAATGGTTTGTTGGTTCATCTAACACCAGGATATCACAATGGCTAAGAAGCGTTGCCGCCAACGCAACTCTTTTTCTTTGACCTCCGGACAATGTATCTATCACCAAATTATAATCAGTAAAACCAAGTATGTTAAGAATATTTTTTGCCTCACCCTCCACATTCCACTGGTTATGCTCATTTATATTCTTGGAAATAACATGGTCATATATGGTAACACCCTTCTCAAACTCAGGATTTTGAGGAAGATAATTAAGCTTCACATTGGATGACTTAATAACTTCACCCTCATCCGTATCCGCCAATCCGGATATAAGCTTCAAAAGCGTTGATTTACCTGTTCCATTAACGCCAATAACACCGATTTTCTCACCTTCGTTAATGGAAAAATCGGTGTTTTTGAAAAGTTCCTTATCAGTTATTGATTTTGAAAAGTTTTTTATTGTCAATAAGTTCATATATTCAACTAAAATCCCTTCTTTAGACAGCGGACAAAAATGCCCGCTGTTTTAATACTAATCTTCGATAAGTCGTAAACCTGCTGTATCAGTAACCGGAAGAGAAAATGCAATTGACTTGGCCTTACTATCCAAGCCTGCTTTTTTCATAATTGCTTTCATAATATCATTCTTCTGCTCGGTTTTTGTAACTATATACAGTATTTCTTTTTCATTGGCAAGTGACACACCCATAAACTTCTCTGCTGCCTCCATACCAGTTCCCTTGGCATGTATAACAGTTCCACCGTATGCACCGGCCTCTCTTGCTGCATCCATAATCAACTCTGTGTATCCTTGCTCTGCTATAACAACTATAAGTTCATGAACAGTATTCTTCAATGTTGTTTCCTCCTCCTTCTGATAATTTTCATTTTCTATTAAAAATTCTAACGTATGTCTGCCACCGATACTGCTAAGTGGAATTGTAAATGATATTCCACCACCGGGAGCATCGATTTTCAACTCCTTCTCCATGCAACGTTTTATGTTTTTCCAAGAGTCTTCCTCTACTACTGAAAACGCCACTGCCTTCTCCGAGGTATCTAATCCAAGATAATCTAATATTTCGTTGGCAG
>CAYWDL010000188.1:0-4415 GCA_964457015.1 uncultured Roseburia sp.
TCTCGGTTCTCTTCCTTCCCATATGTCAAATAAAACATCCATACAACGGCCTGAAATCTCACCTCTGTTGTGATGGTCAACTGTAGCAATCTGTGGTTTGAAATATGCTGCCTTATCAAGATTATCAAAGCCTGTTACTTTAAAGTCCTCCGGAACCTTATAGCCCATATTCTCTGCCTCAGCGCATACACCAGCCGCAATATTATCGCAGGAACACACTATTACATCTGGTATCTTCCTTCCACTTTCCACGAAATTCTTAAAAAACTCAATACCAGAGTCAAAATCATAATCACCATAGATTACCGGATTACTTTCCTGTTCAATTCCATATCTCTCCAAAAATGACTTGTAACCCTTTATTCTACGTTCATTCTCGTAATTATCCCTAGGTCCTGCTGCAAAAACAAAGCTTCTGCACTCATGGACATTATACATATGCTCCATCATCTCTATTATTGGCTTTTCATTATCTATACCTGCATAATAAAACCCTTCAATATCACGGGATATACTCACTGCCGGAACGCCACTCTTTTTTATAATATCAACCAAATAATCAATCTCATTCTTATCAACGATATTATTACAGTCAAAAATAATACCGTCAAACTGTGTCAAATCCGGTAAATTAAATATATTGTATTCGCCCTGATTATGGAGCTCATCAATGCTCCAGTTACCATGGCAATTATAATGGTAAAGACACACTTCATCATCATAAGCTTTAATCTTATTGACAATACCATCTACCCATGCATATATAAAATATCTCTTCCAACCATCGGAAATAAATGCTACCTTCTTCATATTAACCCTCATTTCTAAAACACGACATAATGCTATTAATCATTATATCACACCCCAGCAAAAAAAGCTATAGCAAAAAAAGACCCCTGACGTTTTTCATAAGTCAAAGGTCTTTTTCCACTACTTGTGTTCTATTTCAATTTTTCTCAATAAATTCAAATTATACTTCTCAGCTAAACGTATACATTTATTCAAAGCTTCCTCATTATGATAATGCTGTGGATTATGCACATCCATACCGATAATAACGTCATTACCATACTTTCCTGCTATACTAAAAAGTCGGTCGGACGGATACTGAATATTTCTCTTCAAACCCAACATATTAATCTCCAAAGGCAGATTATATTCCTTTGCAGTCTTGCAAATCTTTTCAAAGGCCTCATTCAGAAGCTCATCTGCATCATAGCCGACATACTTTGGCAAATCAGGGTGAGCAACATACATAAACTTTCCGGACTGTATTCCCTTGATAACATCCTCAACATACAAATCCAAATATGCTCTATCTTTAAAATCGCATCCCAAATATATTCCGTGCTGCTCATCAGGAACAAAATGCTGCCCAAGTATCATATACTCCACAGGATAATCCTTGCAGAAATCTAAAAGCTTGTCAAAATACTCCGGAAAATATTCTGTCTCAAGACCTGCATAAATATCTATATCATTCTTATACTCATTTCTAAGACTTTCAATAGATGCAAAATATCCGTCTGCATCATTTAAATCCATTCTCATTCCTGACTTAAAGCCAGTAGGATAAAAAGTATGTTCAGAAAATCCCATTATCTTAAAGCCCGCTTTAATAGCCTCTTCAACATATTCTCTATCCTCACCACAGGCATGCCCACAACGTGTCGTATGTGTGTGGTAGTTTGCCGTAATATCAAAATCGTAATTCTTTTCCATAAAAACTTCCTCTTTAATACATATTCTCTTCATATAATTTTATCACTTTTTAAGAAAATCTAGTTTTCATTATTATCTTCAATTTCTGTAGTTATTGGTTCTGTACCATTCTCCATTTCTGAAGTTGTTTCTTCTTCCTTCTCAGTAGTAACGTCCTCTGATGTCTCCATATTTTTTGAGGTTTCTTCAGAAGCCTTTGTCTCATCAGAGGTTGTCGTAGTCACTTCTGACTGACTTGGCTTTCTAGTAGTTGTCGGTGCTTGTGTTGTAGTAGTCACTTCTTTTTCATTTACAACTACAGTCACCTTAACCTCAGCATAACTTCCAATAGCATCTGTTATGCTGACAGTAATATTTTTATATGTTCCCGGCTTATTCAAGTCATATACGCCTGAAATCTTGATTTTACTTGATACATCATTTCCACAAGTATCCTTCGCACTAAAATATGAACGTAATTTGCTGACAGAAGTACCTTTGTCAACCTCTATAATCTTAGATGATGGATATGATATGGTCGCCGAAAACTGATGCCAAGGGTTGTTTGGATTAGGATCAGTTGGATCCCAGCCTCTATACGGACTGTCTGATGGAATCTTGATTGTCTCCGGCTTTCCCAACGGTCCCGGATTGCTTGCGTCATCATATATTATTACCTTTGTTCCAATTGGACAGTTTTCAACCAGCCACTTGGCATCTGCAACTGTCATACGCACACATCCCAGTGATGCCGGTGATCCAAGCTTATTATATTCCATCCATTCAAGGTCATCATTTGATGCTGTATAATATGGCACTGAATGGAACAATGTTGAACCAACAATTCTATATGCATAATGGCCATATGTACCATCAAACATCAATCTCCAATCGTATGATATAATCGTATTATATTCACCTAATGGAGTATCTTCTATATTCTTTCCGCAAGAAACTGTTATAGCTTTAACAGGAACAGTATATTCTCCGTTGGCATCCTTACCATACACCGTGATACAATTTGCTGCACGATTAACCTTTATAATATATGGATATTCAACCTGTTCCGTAATATTAGTTGTTTCCTCCTCAGTAGTGTTTTCTTCACCTGTCTCCTCAGTTTCTTCCTCACTACTTTCATTTTCCTGCGTTTCTGTTACAGTTGTTGTTTCATTCTCTGTTGAAGTTTCCTCTTCATCTGTATTTCCTTTCTTACCCGTTGTTGTTTCATTTGCTGTAGTTGTCTGTCTTTCAGACTTTTCACTTCTCCCCAACGGTGTTACTGCCGCAGCTATAATTAATGCTATTAGCAAAACAATCGCAATAGCTGTTGCTATCATTTGGTTATTAACAATAAAATCTTTTACTTTACTCATCTTTATCCTCTATAGCTTCATTTTCATCATTTTCCATTGATTCTTCGTAAAAAGTTGTTGTTTCAACTTCCTTTGCGTTTACTATTACAGTTACTTTTACCTCTGCATAACTTCCAATAGCATCTGTTACACTTACTACCACATTACTATAAGTTCCAGCCTTATTAAAGTTTAATTGCCCTGAAAACTTTATTTTTTCAGTTATGTCATTGCCACATGTGTCCTTTGCGCTAAAATACCCACGTAATGTACTCTCCGAGCATCCTTCATTCACCCTGATAACCTTCGATGACGGATACGATATACTTGCCGAATACTGATTCCATGGGTTACTTGGATTCGGGTCCGTCGGATCCCACCCTCTATATGGACTATTTGACGGAATCTTTATTGTATCTGGTTTTCCTAATGGTCCAGGATTATTCGCATCATCATAAATTATTACCTGAGTTCCTGTGGGACAATTTTCAACAAGCCATTTTGCATCCGCAACTGTCATACGAACACATCCATGTGAAGCTGACGTTCCCAATTTATTATACTCTTCCCAATAAAGTTCACCATTTGATAGTACATAATACGGAACTGAATGGAACAATATAGACTCAACAATTCGATAAGCATATTGGGCATATGAACCATCAAACATCATTCCCCATTTATACCATTCTTCCGTGCTATATGTACCTAAAGGAGTGTCATCAATATTTTGCCCACAAGAAATCGTCATGGCTTTAACCGGAACAGTATACGAACCATTACCATCCTTACCATATACAGTTATGCAATTTGCAATACGATTAATCTTTACAATATATGGATAATCTATTGGCACACTTGGAACAATTATTTGCTCCTCTGTGGTTACTTCTTCTGTTGTCTCCTCCTCAGTCGTCACCTCTTCAGTAGTTTCATTATCTTCAGTTTCTTGTATGTCCTCTGTCGTAGTTTCTTCTTCCGTTGTCTCCTCTGTCGTTGTCTCTTCATTGCTATAATCGGTTGTTTCTTTAATTGTTGTTTGTGGTTCAGCATCCTTTTTTCCCGATACCGACACAACAACTGCTATAACTATCACTATCAAAATAGTCACAACTGCGACAATAACACCAACCTTATTATTTGATAATGCATTTTTTATCTTATTCATTTGTACCCTCTTTTTTAATCGTACTTACAAGACAATTATAATTTATATTTACATTTTAAACAATACTAAAAAAAGCACATCCGAATATATACTCGTCTGTGCATTTTTTGTCGATTCCGTTTGATATAATACCAAACTATAATGCCGGCGACCGGAATCGAACCGGTACGGGGGGTAAGCCCCGCAGGATT
>CAYWDL010000189.1:0-4404 GCA_964457015.1 uncultured Roseburia sp.
CAAACCTAGTCCAAATCCCATCAATACCTTTGTAATTATCATCACTAACGGCAATGCAATATAATATCTTTGCTGCCTGCCATTACCTTCAGCGCTATCCACATACCACCAGCAACATCCACAGATAAATAACATCGCCACCAATGAATCTATATTACTTTCGACCCCAGAGGTGTAAAGCGTGTTAGGTACAACGGTCTCCCAATACAAAATGTTCATAAGACCTATGCCAATTGCGAGACCTATAAGGACGAATATAACAAAGGCGACAAAATACGATGCTTTTGATTTATTTTTTTTCATTTGTTTACGCTCCTTCTGTTACAATATAAGCTTATTTTACAGTAATTGATGCAAAATGGCTGCGAATCAATCGCAGCCATAAAATTCATATACTTTTACAATCTAAATTCTCTTACTTCTCTTCTCTATAATCTCTCGTATTTTTTGTTCTGTTTCGACTTTTTCTTGCAATGAATATGGTTTAATTCTGGAATGTTCAACTGTTTCAAGTAATGACTTTGCAGCTTCACCTCTCAATAGAGGCACAATTGCCATTGATAATGCCATCTTTTTATCCTCCATTTTATTATTCTTTTTCAAGTTTCAAGTCTCTCCAATTAACATAATCTAACTAGTTACAGTCAATATAACACATTTCGAATAGATATGCAAGTATTTCATCACTTTATTATCTTCTTCAAATACCCATTAAACACCTTTGATGTAAGGTGTGCCATAACAACTGCAATCACAAGCAATAACAAATAACTATACCATCTGTAATACTTCACAAGGTTCGTTATCAGCGTAATATCTCGCATATTGAGTATAAATATTATAATAAATACCACAACGCAGGCTATAATGGCGTTAAGTATCAGGTCTGTTCTGATGATGCTGTAACGTACACGGTTGTCCATTCCAAGGCAGTCATACACAACAAAGTCCTTCTTCTTAAGCTTCATCATCATATGAATAATAAATATGCCAATTACAAATATACCAACCGAAGCACCAAGTGAAATACATATAATCTGCAATTTCGCCATAACAGTTGCTTCATCATATTCTTTGCCACCTACGCGATACACACTAAAGTTATTATAGCCGGACTTTGTCAATTCCTTCATAACCTCATCTGTATACGCATAATCTTCAATATAAATACATATCTGCTCTGTATTTCTCTCAGGGAACAGCTCATTGAAAAATTCTTCACTTACCTCAATTACCTGGGAGCTTGAAATATTCATTTCATTACTTAATCTTACAGTAAGTCCCTTCTGCTGTTCTATGCCATATTCATCAACATATGTATAAACAAATGCCGCATCATTGTAATTGTAATATTGAATTAACTCTTCATCCACATCTGCATAATAGGTTCTTGCATAATATGAAGGAGACAAAATCACATTATATCCTTCAAGCTCCTCATTTATTATATATGTTGACTGATATTGAGGAGTATAATATGCTTCAGTATAAGGCGGAGACATATAATCACATTTTCCACTATAAATCAAGTCATCAATATATCCCTCTAATTCCCTTTTTGTTGATGAATCAAGTGCTTCGTATTCTTCAAGGGAAAGTACACCGCAACCATAATCCAATATACCTAACGCATACAATTTAGTATTTGCGTCCAAAAAGTCTACAGATAAATCCCTGCAGAATGTTTCAGAGAAAAAGCATTGGTTCTTTTCAAGATCTGTAACACCTACAACCTTCATTTGTATACCTATTGTAACATCGCCCTTCCAACGCTCTGAGCATTCAAAGTAAAAGGTTACAGTCTCGCCCAAAAGCTTTTTGTCACTTTCCGGAACAACAACTTCATATCTTCCTGTAGGCAAGCTTCCCTCAATAATATCTTCCTCGGAAAGACAAGTTGACGACTTCATAAATTTATCATCCTCAAGAAGCTTGATTACTGTTGTTTCAGGAGTATCATAAGCGCTAAGTCGTTTATTATATCTATAAAGATAGTCCTCATCTTCCTTATAATAATAATTAATATCTCCTACATAATCATATTCATCAATATATTTCACATGCTTAATATTAAGTATTTTCTCGATATCATCATCCGTCATTTCATTTCCATCGCTGCGAACAACAATCATTCGAGTCTTATCTTCATTGGACATATTATTGCTTTGATAAACCTTTGAGGTTGCATCATCCGAGTTTGATATTACAGTTCCAACAAATACGAACAGAGCAAGCATCAATGCCACATATACGCTAAACATAAGCAGATTACGCTTAGGCTGTGCCTTTTTGTTTATCATAACAAATCTGTTTACTGTTTTACGATTTTTCTTTTCTCTTGCTTTTTTATCAAGACCTTCATCAGGGTCAACCTTCGTAACCTCATCTTTAATGTCATTCTTTGGCTTTAGAACCTCATCCTCAGCAAGCTCATTGTTATACAGGCGAATCTTTCTTGTTGCAAGGTCTTTCACCTGGTCGTAATTATGTGTAACCATAATAACAAGATGGTCCTCTGCCAATTCTTTAAATATAGCCGCTATCTGACGTCCATTTTCCTCATCAAGATTACCCGTAGGCTCATCAGCAACAATTACATCCGTTTCCTTTGCCAAGGCTCTTGCAATGGAAAGTCTCTGTTTTTGGCCACTTGAAAGGTTTGACGCACGATTTTTAATCTGCTCTGTAAGCCCAACCTTATCAATATACTTTCTAGCCTTCTCCTCTGCTTCTTCCTTTGAAGTTCCGGCAATAAGAAGGGCCGTCTCAACATTTTGAAGGACAGTGTAGCTGTCTATCAGGTTATAATCCTGATAAACTACACTAATATAATTTCTTCTGTATGCCTCCCACTCTTCCTTTCCGTAGTAAGAGGTCTCCTTACCACAAAAATACAATTCACCTTCTTCATAAGGAAGCATACCACTGATTATATTCAAAAGAGTCGATTTACCGCTTCCGCTTTCGCCTGCGATAACGACAAATTCGCCCTTTTCAAATTCCATACTTACTCTCTTAAGTCCGGTAGTGATATTATTATCACTATCCTTATAAAACTTAGAAATATTCTTTAATCTAATCATAGTTCCTCCAATCTGCCGCCTAAATATCGTATTTTGCAGCTAAAGCAGCTGGTGGAAGCTTCAACAGCTTCATAACAGGTAATACACCTATTATAACATTTGCAAGATAGATAAATACAATTGTTCCTGCAAAAGCATACCAAGGATAAATAATTGTTATTCCAAGTGATGGTATGTTTCCTAAAAATTTAGTAACAACCGTTGTAAGTATTACCGCAATTAATGAAGTATATGATGTAATCATAAAGCTTTCAAGGGCAAACATTCCAAGAATACTATTCTTTGAAATACCCAATAAACGATACACGCCTAAGTCTGTTATCTTGGATACTGCATTTGATTTCATCATAAAATACAGGATAACCATTGACACAAGGAAAATTGATACAGTTACAATTATTCTTCCGCTGAACTGTTCACTCATCTTCTCCTTGTATTCATCTATACTGTCTGTGTATGAGTCTGTTACTACAATATTAACCGAACTGAGGAATTCCTCATCCAATGTCTCAACAGCCTTTTCTTCAAGGAATTTAACAGCCTCATCCTTATTGTCACAGTAAATATTGAACTTCTTTGTTTTCTTGATAACATCAATATTTATCTGTTCATAAGCCTCATCACTTACTACCATGTCAAGGCCATACTCGTCACTGAAATATCCAACCGGAGTATACACCGCACCGAAGGCTGTTTCAAAAGTGAATTCTATATTATCATAATCAGATGCAAATTCCAGATATTCCTCATATGACATACCGTATTCATCCTTAACCTTTTCTTCAACATACTGGATATATTCCTGTCTTTCTTCCTCTGTAGGCTCATTCCATCTGAAATCTCTGTTACTTCTAAGGAACTCCTGCTCAAAATTATAATATCTTGAATATTCATTCTTCAAATATTTTTCAATCTTTTCAATATATACACTTTCCGGCAAAAGAACTTCATTCTCACCTAATGTCACATCCGAAAATGCTCCATCTGATACCTGATTAAGTGTTGAAAGACCATTTAATGCCTCAATGGAAGCAGACATTGACAATATATGGAACTTATCCATATACATTGAATTCTCGCCACTGTCACAAATACCCGAAACCACAAATGTTGCCTTGTCCTTACCAAGGATAAGCTCTTTGCCCACAAAATGCTCAATATCATTAACAACATTTGATATTTCTGTTTTCATATCAAGATAGTTTTCTAAAACTCTTTTATCTACAACAATCTCATTATATGAATCCGGCATTTCACCATAGATTATTGTATCTGCTGAGAGCTTTTCAAGTGGAATAACCGAATAATTGTAAAATGCGGC
>CAYWDL010000190.1:0-4390 GCA_964457015.1 uncultured Roseburia sp.
GTGTGCTAATAAGTGTCCTGTTAAGATAATTAAGTAAGAAAATATTAATATTTTTTGTTGAAATTGAATAAAAAATTTTATAAAAATGAATGGTTTGTAAACAAATTTTATAAATCATTCATTTTTATTTTTCCTCTATGTATGATACAATAGACTTATGAAAATGTGAAAGAAAGGTGTGATAAATTGAATAATAGGATAAGAAAAACACTTTTATTGATGTTTTTGCTTGTCTGTATGATTTTTACAGGATGCAGACAAAATGATGTAGAAAACGAAACCACAGCTGCTGTGAATAATAGTGATTCCACGAAAGAAACGGAAGACGAATTGAATTTAGATGATATTGAGTTTTCTAATGACGATTCAGCTGAAGCTTCGAAATTAATGCTTGCAAGCCTATTGGGGGACAATAAATCAGCCAATGAAATTATCTATGATTTAAATCTTACAAATAAAGTTGATAAATATATTGTAAAATTTGAAGTATTAGATAACGAAGTAATTGGAAGTAGCGGCAAGATTAAAAAAGTACCGGACGAGGATACACAGGTTATTGTTTCGGCAACTATAGGTAAGAATGTGAGATACTTTAACTTTTTGGTTTTAGGCAGGCAAAATGCTGCAAATAAGATGCTTGATGTATATGCAGAGGAGCTTTTGCATAATACCGATAATGTTAAGGATAATATCACCTTGGTTGAAACAACGGGACTAAACGGTGAAATTACAGTTACGTGGACATTGGAAAATCCTGATGATGCCAGTGTTTTAACCATCGAACCCACAGGGGAAAACAATGAAATTCCGGCTGGTGTCATAACGAGAGGTGAAACAGATAAGAGGATAACCTTGAATGCAAAATTATCTATTGATATTGACGGCGAGGTTATCACCAAGGATAAGACATTTGAGCTTACAATTAAGGCAAAACCGGAAGAAAAAACATATAGTGCTTATGTTTATACATATTTTAGAGGAAATATATATGGAAATGGTGAAAGTCAGCATATACATATGGCAGTAAGTCAAGATGGATATTTCTGGGATGCAATCAATGACAATGAACCGGTATTGAAGGCTGAAAAAGGCACCGGTGGTGTAAGGGATTCGTTTTTGATTCGTTCACCATATGGTGATAAGTTTTATCTTATAGGAACAGACTTGGATGCTAATGGAGGGGATTGGGCTGCATATGCCAACAAAGGCAGCAAGGCAATACGTGTTTGGGAGTCTGATGACCTTATTAATTGGTCTGAAGAACGACTGATAGATATTGCTCCAAATGGCGCAGGGTGTATGTGGGCGCCTGAATGCCATTATGATGCAACTACAGGAGAGTACGTGGTGTACTTCTCAACAGGAATTGTAGGTGGTAATGGCAAAAAAATATACTATGTAAAAACGAGAGATTTCTATAATTTTACCGAGGCACAAATATTCAAGGATGTTGAAGGTACAACAACATTTATTGACACATCCATAACCGAATATAATGGTACATATTATAGATTTACAAAGAACGAAAATGAAATAACCATATTGGTGGAAAAAAGTGATTCTTTACTTGGAGAGTATACACTTATAAAAACCAGAATTGCTAATCAATGGGGTGTTGAAGGACCGGGAATCTATAAGATAAACGGTGAAGAAAAATGGTGTCTTTATATGGACGGATATGCAAATGAAAATGCCGGAGTAGGTTATTTCCCGCTTATTGCAGAAAGTGAAGAGGATTTGAAAAACGGTAACTTCAGAAAGCTTGAAAGCGATGAATATGAGATGCCACAAGGTGCAAAACACGGCTCGTTTGTACCAATTACAGAGGAGGAGTATAATGCTTTGGTAAATAAATGGGGCATTTAACGGAGGTATATTATATGAAAAAGAATCTAATAAAAAAACTTAAAAAGATAACAGCTGTATCTTTGGTTTTATCTATGCTGGCATTGTCTGCCTGCAGTAAAAAAACAACAGACAACCAACAAGAATCAACAAAGGCAGAGGAAACCACAAAGAAAAATAATGTCAACGCCAACAATTCGAATCCTTCTAAAGCAGAGACATTAAGCTATGATTTGAATATTGATACTGATACATCTGTCTTAGATGAATCCTATGATATCAGTGACATTTTGTATGGTATTTTCTTTGAGGATATTAACTATGCAATTGATGGTGGTATTTATGCAGAAATGATTAGAAATCGTTCCTTTGAGTTTGGCAAGCTTGCTACAGATGGAGCAAAGAATGGTTGGGGAGCAGGAGACAACGTTAATTTTGAGGTTGTTGACGGTTCAACTGACGGAACATGCCTTAATGTTAACAATCCCCATTATGCCGTTATTGAAAATACAGGTACAGAATTTTCAGGAATACGTAACAGAGGTATATTAAACGGCATTTCATTGATTGAAGGAGCTGAATATAGATTATCTGTATTTGTAAAGGGCATTGATGGTTACACAGGACCTGTTAAGGTTGTATTATGTGACCAGGTAAAAACAGATACCATATATGCCGAAGCTACAATTGATAATGTAACAGGGGAATGGTGGAAGTACACAGTTACATTGACATCCAATGCAACCGTTGACTCAAGGGTAAGATGTCAGATTCAGATTGGTCAGGGCAAGGCTGCTCTTGACATGGTTTCATTATTCCCGGTTGATACCTATAAAAACAGAGAAAATGGTTTAAGAGCAGATATTGTTGAATATCTTGCAGCTTTGGAACCTAAGTTTATCAGATTTCCTGGTGGCTGTGTAATTGAAGGCAAGACCTATGAATCCCAGTATAGCTGGAAGGATTCTATCGGTAACGGTATGGAAATGGTTATCAACGGTGAAACAACTGTTGGCGATGTTGCTGTCAGACCGCAGGGTATTGACATTTGGGCTGACTTGAATTCTGCTCAGTCTGACCCGTATTATATGACTTACGGCGTGGGCTTTTATGAATATTTCTTATTGTGTGAAGACTTGGATGCACTTCCTATACCTATTTTAAATGCCGGTATGCTTTGTCCAATACAAAGCCCTAATTATCAATCATATGATATTGATAGCGATGAATTCAAGCAATACGTTCAGGATGCATTGGACCTTGTGGAATTTTGCAGAGGAGATGCTTCAACAAAATGGGGTGCTGTTAGAATTGCAATGGGGCACGAAAAACCATTTGAACTGAAATATATCGGAATTGGTAACGAGCAGTGGCAGGGTGAGTATTATACACATTATAAGGAATTTGTTAAGGCTTTCCAACAGGCGGCTATTGATAATCCTGAAATGTACGGTGATATAGAGCTTATTGTTGCCAATGGTCCTGTGTCAAGTGACAGATATGGCTGGAATAGTGTTAATGCTAATGGAGGTCTTGAATATGCAGCTTTAGTTGATGAGCATTATTATCAGACTCCTGAATGGTTCCTTTCAAATACCGATAGATATGATTCATACGAAAGAGGAACAACAAAAGTTTTCTTAGGTGAATATGCTGCCAAATCAAATAATTGGACGGCAGCTCTTGCAGAGGCTGCATATATGACAGCTTTAGAGAGAAATGGTGATGTTGTTGAAATGGCTTGCTATGCACCATTATTTGGTAACACCAAAACACAATGGACACCGGATATGATTTGGCTTACAAACAGTACTGTATATGGTTCGGTAAACTATTATATACAGCAAATGTTCTCTGCAAACGTTGGTTCAACACTCTTAAAGACCGAATTCCAGTCTAAAAGTGAAAGTAATTCGGTTCTTTCAGGTATGGTTGGTGTAGGAACATGGAGCACAAGTGCTGAGTTTGACGATATTAAGATTGTCTCAAACGAAGATGATTCAGTATTGTATGAGCAAAGCTTTGATGAGGCAAATGCACTTGATGAAGGTAAGGTTATTGCCGGAAGCTTTTCCGTTAAGGACGGGGTTCTTGTTCAGTCAAGCACATCCGGTACAAAAAGCGAAAATACAGGTGACGTAGTTTACTTCGGCGATACATCATTTACTAATTATACATTTACATGTACAGCAAAAAAGACCGGTGGCGACGAAGGCTTCCTTATTCCAATAGCTGTTCAGGATAAAGATAACAACATATTCTGGAATATCGGTGGCTGGGGCAATACAGTATCATGTTTACAGATTGTAAGTAATGGTTCTAAATCTGATCAGGTTGAAGGAACAGTGAAGGATACAGCTTTACTTTCAAATAAGGAATACAAGATTAAGGTTGTTGTGTCGGGAAATAATATTAAATGTTTCTTGAACAATATTCTTATGGTTGATTATACATATGTAAACACACCTTCGGTATTCCAGGTTACAAGTACTGATGAAACAGGTGATATTATTGTGAAATTAGTAAATGTCGAGGGAACAGAAGC
>CAYWDL010000191.1:0-4377 GCA_964457015.1 uncultured Roseburia sp.
TCATTTATTGTGTCTGAATTGCCAGGCTCTTCCTCTAAAGACATAAGCTGCTGGCTCAAATTCTGTAAATGTTCACTTGTTTCATCAATAAAAATCTCTAAGTACTGGCTAACGTCCATTGTTTAGCACCCCCACATTCTTAGTTATTGCCTCAGCAATTTTCTCAAGTGGTAACACTTCATCTGATAACTTTGCCTCGGCGACAGCTCGTGGCATACCATAAACAACACTTGTCCCTTCATCCTGTGAAATAACATAAATGTTATTTGTCTTACTAAGTTCTCCAATTCCCAATGTTCCGTCAGCGCCCATTCCCGTGAGAACAACGCATGTAACCTCGTCAATTGGAAGATTCATCAATGATTCGTACATAATGTTGGCACATGGCTTCAAACCACCAATAGCTGCATCATCTGTTGTTACAATTTTAAAATTCGCTCCGTCCTTAACTACTTTCATCTGATATCCACCTGGTGCAATATACACATAACCTTTTTTCAAGATGTCACCATTAGCAGCTTCCTTCACCGTTACCTTACTCATTTCATTCAATCGTAACGCCAAAGAATTGGTAAAACCTTTTGGCATATGCTGTACTAACACAATTGGAGCATCAATATTTGCCGGAATATACGGAATAACCGACTGTAACGACTTAGGTCCGCCTGTTGAACAAGCCAAAGCCACAACCTTCGTTTTTCCTTCCTTATTACCAACAAATCTTTTATGTGGACCGAATGTAGTTCCTCTTTCCGGCATCACACTGCTTCTCTTCTTAACGACATTAGAAGTTTCATTTTGAGTAGTTGTACTTTTTTGGATTTCTCCTTGGATATTTCCCTGAAAACTATCCTTTTTCACAGCAGCATCTTTTTGTACACTTACTCGTTCAGCAGCACCAAAACCACTAGCATCAAGACCAGTTGCAACGCTCAGAACTTCTAATAAACGATTTTTAAAGCTATCTTTTTTCGCTTCCAAATAGTTTTCAGGCTTTGTAACAAAGTCTAATGCACCTCTTTCAAGAGCAATAATTGTTTCCTTCGCTCCCTCTTTAGTCAAGGTACTAACCATTATGACTTTGATATTAATTCTGTTTTTCTGAAGCTGTTCAAGTAGTTCCAAACCATTGAGCTTTGGCATGTTTATGTCTAGCATAACACAATCATACTGAAGCCTGTTTTTCACTATTAAATCCAACGCTTCCAAACCATTTGTTGCAATATCTTTCACTGTAAACCGATTATCTGAGTTAATTATATCAGATATCACCCTTCTCATAAGTGCAGAGTCATCAACAATTAAAATATTCTTTTTCATAGACACTACCTACCTTCCCACTAAAGCTTGTCATAGACTCTTTTATAGTGAATTTTCCTTCTTTCTCATCAATCTTTCCTGCTCAAAGATGTACTTTATAATTTGTTCTCTTACTTCACCGCTCATATTGCAATATTCCACTCTTACTTCATTGAAACGGCTTCTGTTCTTAGCCTCAGTAACCTCTAAAACCTTCCCCGCAAGATTATAGCTTCTCTCAGCATCACCATACATAATATGTAAATTAACAAATATAATATCGTCCTTGCTTACAATTCGCTCTGTAAGGAATCTGATACCACCACCACTTATGTCAAGGGCTGTTGCCGGATAATAAACACCATCATCTATATCCTTTTTAAGTCTTCCATCCTGGTTAAATTCAGCAAGTTCATCATCTGTAAGCTTTCTATACATAATATCCATAGTGCAATTCAATCTAAAGTACTGTCTTCTCTGATATTTCTGTAACTCAGAAATCATTTCAATAATCATTACATAAACATTGTCTTCTTTGAATCTGTCCACTACGATAGCTCTGCCCTGATACAAGCCTCTGCTTGTAAAAAAGCACACATCTATCCTTACATTTTGAGGAACCATCAAAACTCTTCCGCCAACAATAGGTACTCCTACCTTGATTCTATATTCGTCAATAATGTCAAACACCTGACTTACATATACAGTCTTATCCTCACGTCCCTCTTCAAAATCATATTCCTTATAAGAACTGACTTTAGTAAATTCAATTTTATTTCCTGCGCTAACAATTTTTTCAATCATGGACAAACCTCCAATTAATCTTTAAAACCTACTAATCTTCTTTCTTATGAATATTCTTAAACATATTTGAAATCGCTTCTGCCAGACCCTTTTTCTTTGCTATTCCCGCATTCTCCTCACCATTAAGCACACCGATAATATTCTCAAACGCCTTGGCACCTGATGAATTCGGGAATGCTATTGAAACCGGCTTCTGTTGCATTACCGACTTTTGCATATGGCTGTCATATGGTATGATTCCAATAAACTTCAGCTTAATGTTTAAAAACTTATCTACAACCAAATCGAACTTATTAAAAAGATTCTTCCCTTCCTCATAACCATCAACCTTATTTGCTATAATATTAATTACATTATCACCCTTGCCAAAATCATACTTCGTATTGAGTGCTTTCAACAATGCATATGAATCTGTAATAGATGTTGGTTCAGGAGTTGTTACCAAAATCGTCTCATTGCTTGCAACAACAAATTCTAAAACGCTGTCAGATATACCCGCTCCCGTATCAATAATGATAACATCTGCAAACTCCTCAAGCTCCTTTAATTTATATACAAGAAACTTCACCTGGTCTATTGTCATACTTGCAAGTCCGCCAATCCCGGAACCACCTGATATAAAGCCTATTTCCATAGGTCCATTCACAATAATATCCTTAAATTCTTTTCCTCTAAAAATCATATCTGCAAGATTATACTTTGGGATAGCCCCAAACATAACCTCAATATTTGCAAGTCCAAAATCTGCATCGAAAATAATAACCTTCTTTCCTGTCTTCGCAAATTGAATAGCAAGGTTAATAGAAACACTTGATTTTCCGACGCCACCCTTACCGCTTGTTACAGTAATGACTCTTGCTTGGGATTTTTTTATGGAATTTTGCTGTTTTACTATATTTCTCAATCTTTCTGCCTGATCCATATTTTCCTCCGTTCTCAGTCAATCTCTGATTTATTCATTACTTCCCAACAAGCTTCTTGCTATCTTCTGTGCATCAATAGTACTTATGTCATCAGGTACAACCTGTCCGCTTGTAACGTATGAAAGTGGTGCTCCGGTATTGAGCTTAACATTAAGTATATTACCTAATGAATATGTCTCATCCAACTTTGTGAATATAAGCTTATAATCCTTCAAATGACCGAAAACATCACATATCTTTAATAAATCCTTGTATTTTGTGGCCGCACTTAAAACAAGATAAACATCCTTCTCCATGTTCTCTCCAAGCTTACCTTCATCGATAAGTCTAAATATTTCATTACACTGTTCAATATTTTTTTGAGAACGACCTGCTGTATCCACAAAAATCATATCATAGTCCGCATATGACCTTACCGCCTCGTTTAATTCCTCTATTGTATACACCACAGTCAAAGGTGTATCAAGAATATTTGCATATGTACGCAACTGCTCAACTGCAGCAATTCTGTATGTATCTGATGTAATCATTGCAATCTTTAAATTCTTCTGCAGCTTGAAATAAGAAGCGAGCTTTGCTATGGTTGTCGTCTTTCCAACACCTGTTGGTCCAACGAAATATATAACTTTTGTCTTATTTTCAACCGGTGTAATAATCTCAGGTACACCCATCTTCAAAACAATCTTTTGATATATTGCAGCGAGAAGGCTATCAACATTCGAGCCTTTTTTCAGTGACTCTTCAACTTCGCCCATTATTTGATTTACATACTTTTCATCAACTTCATTATCTATAAGCTGTCTGTAAACAAGCTGCATAAATTTAAAATTGACATTATTGCTGTTTTTTGTATTATCCTCCAAGTTATTGGTATCAGTATCCTTGTCTACACTTTCAGCTTCGCTAATCTTCTTTTCCATAATATTTTGAAGATTATTCAACTTTGCCTCTATGGCATTGGTTGTCTTTTCTATCTCCAAAAGTGGCTTTGTGTCCTGATTTACTGTTGCATTAACTGTTGCAACCGGAATCTTATCTGTCGTTTCCTTCAATGCGGCTGTAACTTCAACATAATTCTTTTTAAATAATCTTGCCAAGGCTCTATGCTTAACAGTTCTAATGTGCATAATAACTGCACTGTTACCCATCTCGACCTGCGCCATTCTTATTGCTTCTTCTTCTGTTGCTGCCTGAAATTTTTTTATTATCATGATGTACTCACCATCCCTACTGACTGTAATTCTACGTTATTTTCAACTTCATTATATGAAATAACTATCAAATCCTTATAATAATCCTGTGTCAATCGCTTAAAATATAATCTTACTATAGGTGAGGTTATAACTATCGG
>CAYWDL010000192.1:0-4344 GCA_964457015.1 uncultured Roseburia sp.
ACATGTTAGATAAAATTAATAACGTTTTAGTTGCAATTGATGATGTGGTATGGGGAATTCCACTTATTGTGCTTATATTGGCAACAGGCATATTTCTTACAGTTCGACTGAAAGGAATACAGTTTACAAAGTTTGTGGTTGGCGTAAAGCATATGTTTAAGAACGACACCAGCGGCGAGGGCGAGGTTTCAAGCTTTGGAGCATTATGCACAGCGCTTTCGGCAACCATAGGAACAGGTAATATTGTTGGTGTTGCTACTGCCATCGTGGCAGGTGGTCCGGGAGCATTGTTCTGGATGTGGGTTGCAGCATTGGTTGGTACAGCCACAAAGTATGCAGAATGTCTGCTTGCAGTTAAGTATCGTACAGTGGCTGAGGATGGACATGTTGTTGGTGGTCCGTTCTATTATATTGAAAATGGTATGGGCAAGAAGTGGAAGTGGCTTGCCAAGACATTTGCATTTTTAGGCGTTTGCGTTGGTTTATTTGGTATTGGTACATTTACACAGATAAATGGTATAACAAGTGCGGTTCATAATTTCTTTGATAAGAATAATGCCCATACAGTTGAAATATTTGGCGCAGATTATTCATGGAGTGTTGTTATATCAGGAATTATCCTTACTGTTTGTGTGGCGCTTGTTCTTATTGGCGGATTGAAGAGAATTTCAAAGGTTGCTGAATTCGTCGTTCCGTTCATGGCCATAACATATATAATTGCAGCCCTTATTATTATCATTTGTAATATTGAAAAGGTACCGGGCGCATTTGTAACCATTTTTGAAAGTGCGTTTGGTCTTAGAGCCGTGGCAGGTGGTGCGCTGGGAGCTATGATTGTGGCGATGCAGAAGGGTATTGCAAGAGGTATTTTCTCTAATGAGGCCGGTATTGGTAGTGCACCAATCGCAGCGGCAGCAGCTAAGACAGAATATCCTGCAGAGCAGGGACTTATATCAATGCTTGGTACAATCATCGATACAATTATTATCTGTACAATGACAGGACTTTCGATTGTTATTACAGGTGCATGGGATATGGGACTTGAAGGTGTTGATGTAACAATTAAAGCATTCCAGCTTGGTATGCCTTTCCCTAATGCTGTTGCATCATTTATATTAATGGTTTGTCTTGTGTTCTTCGCATTTACGACTATTCTCGGCTGGGACTACTACAGTGAAAGATGTCTTGATTATTTGACAGGAAACAATGGGAAGGCTGTTAAGATTTACAGATGGTTATACATCGCATGTGTATTCATTGGACCATACATGACAGTAAGTGCTGTATGGACAATTGCAGATATATTCAACGGACTTATGGCTATTCCAAACCTTATAGCATTACTTGCCCTTAGTGGTGTGGTTGCGGCTGAGACGAAGAAGTATTTTGATATTAAAAACAAGAATGGAATGTTGTAGGAGTAATATGCGTTTACAATCAAAAAAAATAGAAGATTATTTAAAAGTAAGCAAATATATAGATTTTGATAATGAGTCTGTGGCTAAAAAGGCAGAAGAATTGAAAAAAGCAACCAAGGACCAAATCGTTCTTATAAAAAACACCTATGAGTTTGTAAGGGATGAAATCAAGCATTCCTGGGATGCCAAGGATACCAGGGTTACGGCAAAGGCATCTGAGGTGTTGAATGAAGGTGTAGGCATATGTTGGGCTAAGTCCAATCTTCTTGCGGCTTTATTAAGATATAATGGAATACCGGCTGGTATTTGTTACCAAAAGCTTACATTAGGTGCATCAAATGGAACAAAGTATTGCGTACATGCCCTTAATGCAGTATATATAGAAACGCTGGACAAATGGATAAGGCTGGATGCCAGAGGTAACAAGAAAAATGTTGATGCACAGTTTAATATAGAAAGAGAGCAGCTGGCATTTATGGTGCATCCTGAAAAGGATGAAATTGATTACAGAGTGATTTACAGTGAACCGGTGCCGGAAACAATGAAGGTACTTGAGGAAAATGATGATGCATTATATATGTATCTTAACTGCTTGCCACAGGAGATAAATGAAAAACCGAGAGGAAAGAAGCAGTTAGCCTTGGATATCATCGAGTCCCTTAGACGCCAGTATCCTCTGGCAGAATGTAGCCTTGAATATGACGAAGCGTGGAAGCTTTTGGTAAGCGTGAGACTTGCGGCACAATGCACAGACGCAAGAGTAAATGTTGTGGTACAGGACTTGTATGCTGAATTCCCTAATGTGAATGCCTTGGCGGAGGCTGAAGTTGACCAGATAGAGAAAATCGTCAGACCTTGCGGATTGGGGAGAAGTAAAGCTAAAGATATAAGTGCATGCATGAAGATTATTCGCGATGAGTATAATGGACAAGTGCCTGATAATATGGATGAGCTTTTAAAGCTTCCGGGAGTCGGCAGAAAAAGTGCTAATCTTGTAATGGGAGATGTGTATGGAAAGCCTGCCATCGTAACGGATACTCATTGTATCAGACTTACAAACAGAATGGGACTTATAGATGGAATTACTGACCCTAAAAAGGTTGAAATGGAACTGTGGAAAATAATACCGCCAGAGGAAGGAAATGATTTTTGCCACAGGCTGGTGTTGCACGGAAGGGATGTATGTACGGCAAGAACTAAGCCATATTGTGACAAATGCTGTATAAAGGATATTTGTAAAAAGGTAATATAATAAAAACAAAAGAAGGAGAGAAAATGAGAATGAGAGTCGACGTGAAAGATATAGTTATAACGGTTGCATATATGATAGGTGTAAGCAAAGATGCCATAATAAAATACTATGGTGAAGAATATGAGGCAGCTTTAGAAGAATTAACAAATAATAAGGAAGCTACAATTATTAGATATTTGAGCAGGTTACGTAGTACACTATTTTCAAAGTTTAAAAAGACAGATTATGAAATGCGATATAATTTGGCCAATCTTGACAGGCTGGAATGGTATGACCATGAAAATATACGTCAGTTGGAGCAATGGGGAATACCAATTATTCAGGTGAATTATAGCTCTGAAAAGTATATGGAGGATTTTACAAGATTAATAAATGAGAATATAGATGCGTGTGAATCTATGTTTCAAGATTGGATTGAATTTAATTATATCAAAGATTTGTTTGCAATTCCAAAGTATACAAAGAAAAATGTATTAAAGTCCGAGTTTGAAAAATATATGAAATATTATAATAATTATCCATTTCAGATGTATATTCATTGGACTCCTCGTGATAGTGGAAATATATTGCACAATGATGAAAAATTTATTGGGATATTATATAGTCAGCATGGGGACAGATTTTGGGATAAGTCAAAGGTGAAGGATGCTACAGAGGAAACAAAGGCAAATATATATGAATTTATACAAAGTGGATATAAGGTGGCTATAGCGGTAGATTGCGAAAATTCAGATGTATTTAAGTTATACGGACTTTTGAGAAATCTAAAACAGGAAGAAATAAATAAGATAGAAAAAATAGTTTTATATGATGATTCTCATACGCCTGATGGATGGGAATGGCTTGAAAAGTTTACAAAAATCCCGGTGGAATATATACAGGTTGATAGGTTGGTAGAACATAAGTCATTGGTGGATATTAAAATGACGGCAGGCGTATGCTCTGCGTTTTATGAAAATAATATCGATTCTTTTATATTATGTTCCAGTGATTCAGACTTTTGGGGATTGATTTCATCGCTTCCTGATGCTAACTTTTTGGTAATGTATGAAAGAGTAAAATGTGGAATGCCTATAAGAGAAGCAATGGAAAATTATAAAATAGCAAACTGTTGTATGGATGATTTTTATACAGGGAATGCGACAGATTTAAAGAGAATGGTGTTATTAGACAGGCTTCGGTCATATGCACCTGAGGTTATAGGGCAGAATGGAAGAGAATTGGCCAAAAAGGTGTATGCTGAAACACGAATAAGATATACGGAAGCTGAACTTGATAATTTTTATAACAAATACATAAAAACCATGCGATTGAAAATGGATGAAAATGGAGTTTTTTACATAGAAGTTATGGATTAGTATTGGAAATTTAAAAACGCCAAGCGCCTTGGTTAATCATAAGTCGCTTGGCGTTTAAATGTTTATGATGCTTCTACAACACCTTTGACAAAAATTCCTTAAGTCTTGGGTGTTTTGGATTTTCAAAAAATTCCTTTGGCTCGGCACTTTCTAAAATTTTGCCTTCGTCAATGAATATTACACGATTTGCAACCTCTTTTGCAAATCCCATTTCATGAGTAACGATAACCATTGTCATTCCTTCTTTAGCAAGGTCCTTCATAAGGTCGAGAACTTCACCAACCATCTCAGGGTCAAGAGCACTTGTTGGCTCATC
>CAYWDL010000193.1:0-4331 GCA_964457015.1 uncultured Roseburia sp.
ATCATCTCACTGAAAAGCGAAGCCAATAATCAATAAAAACTCGCATAATTAAAAAATATTGTTAACGCCACATAAAAAAATTTACTTTGCGAATTGAAGATGGCATATATTTTTTATTATTGCCATGCCAGGACTTGTCAATTCACATTTTATTTATTTTTTAATTCGTATGTTTCCTGCAATTCACTAAGAACCGTGGCGATATCCTCACCATCCCATATGTGATTAATCGCATTCTTTGCCAAAAGAGCAAAATCCTCTGTCTCCATATATTTAGGCAAAGCTACAGATTCCTCGTATGCAGCGAAAAACTTTTCTGCAATAGTTTTGTCGTAATTTATACCCTTCTTTGTAGATAAAATCCCACACTTTTCATACATTTTATCAGCCAAATCAAGGGATGCCAGCTTTGCAAACTTTTTAGCATCATCCATACTATCCGAATAAGGATTTACAATTAATATTTCCGTATACGACATTGCTGACACCTTCACAGTACTGCTAAAATCAGGCACCGGCATTGCATTATAGTTTAATTCCACAAATGCTTCATTTCCTACTATACTGGTATTTAATATTGCAAATAATGTTTTTCCTGCAGCAAAATCCGCCACAATGGAAGCATAAGCTTTAGTATCACTACTAAGACCAAAATAATCCTTAAGGGCAACATACTGCGCTGCTGCATTCTTCGCAGCTTCTGAATCCACCGATACAGTCAGTGTCCCTGTTTCGGCATTCTTTTCAATCTTCATATATTCTGCAAAGAAACCATAATTGTACAACAAATCATCTGATTCCATCTCAAAAACCTTTGATATGCCTTCAAAATTAGTTTCAACGCCTTCTTCATTACCAATATAAGCTTTAATATCCTCAAAGGTATCCGGTTCCTCTGTGATATGGTTTGCATTGTATGCCAGAACTGACACATCATATCCCAATGGATATCCGCACAGCTTACCACCAAATGTTGCGCTTTCAATGGCTTTCTTTGCATAATTTTCTTCGTTGACTACATCTGTATTTTCCACAACAGATACAATTCCTGCCAAATACAGATTCTCCAACAATGAAGTTCCTGCAATATACAAATCCGGGCCTTCACCCTTTATGCTGCTTGAATTAATAATCGCCGAATAACCAAGGTCGCTTATACACACAAGATTAACCTCTGTTCCTGTCTCCTTGGTGAATTCTTCTGCTACATATTTTAGATACTCTTCATATCCATTATATTCATACCATATATCAAAGCTTTTTTCTTCGACTACTTCATTATTCTTGTTAATTTCCTGTTTTTGCTGTTCTACCATAAGCTCCCGTTTGTAATCACGTGTATAAAAAATAATACCAAGCGCCAGGGCGCACATTACCACGATTGCCACGAATCTCTTTAACATAAAACCTCCAACTTAAATCAATAATTACATTGATTTCAACACATTTCTAAGAATAGAAACCATCTCGTCAACATTTTCATTTGTAATAATGAGCGGTGGAACAAATCTAAGTACGTCCTTTCCAGCCGAAATAACAAACAATCCATTTTCGATAGCCTTTGCAACTACCTGTCCAACCGGCACAGTCAATACAAGTCCCTGCATAAAGCCTTTACCACGTCTTGCAGTTACATATGAAAACTCTTCTACTATTTTATCAAGTTGCGCTTCCAAATACAAGGCTGTTTTATTTACATTTTCAACTATTTTTTCCTCTTCAAATATGTCAAACACCTTTGAAACAGCTGCGCAAGCAAAAGGATTACCACCATATGTTGTTCCATGGTCACCAGGAACCATTGCCGCTGCTACATTTTCCTTTGCAACAAATGCACCAACCGGCACACCACATCCAAGTGCTTTTGCACTGGTCATAATGTCAGGCAAAATACCATAATGCTGGTATGCAAACATTTTACCCGTTCTACCCATACCACACTGGATTTCATCGCATATCATTAAGATATCATTTTCATCACATATCTTTCTTATGCCTTCAATGAACTCAGGTGTTCCAGGATAAATACCACCTTCACCCTGAACAGTCTCTAACAAAATCGCACAGGTCTTATCATTGACAAGTGCCTTAACACTTTCCAAATCATTGAACTCTGCAAACTTCACACCGCCAATAAGTGGCTTAAAAGCTTCCTGATAATGAGGATTACCTGTAACAGACAATGCACCTAAGCTTCTTCCGTGGAAGGAATGATTCATTGCAATAATCTCATGGTCAGTCTTACCATCCTTATTGTATGCATACTTTCTTGCAAGCTTAATAGCTCCTTCAATGGCTTCTGTACCACTGTTTGTAAAGAAAACTCTGTCAAGGCCTGTAGCCGCTTTAAGCTTTCCTGCCGCATCAATTGCCGGAACATTATAGAAAAGGTTCGATGTATGAATAAGCTTATCAATCTGAGCCTTTAATGCATCATTATATTCCTTGTGATTGTAGCCAAGTGCAAATACTGCTATGCCTGCCGCAAAGTCGAGATATTTCTTTCCATCTGTGTCATAAAGGTTCACTCCATCACCTTTATCCAATACAACCTTAAATCTGTTATATGCGTGTAACAAGTCACATTCGGCCTGTTCCATATATTCTGCCTGTGTCATAATTCTGACCCACCTTCCTACTCTTCTTCTACATAAAACTTTGTTTCGTTGTTACCAAGAATTGCTGTACCAACACCCTTGTGTGTAAATATTTCAAGAAGTAATGAGTGAAGTATTCTTCCATCTAAAATATGTACTCTTGAAACGCCATTTTCAATGGCATCTATACAGTTGTTAAGCTTTGGTAACATACCGCCACCAATAAAGCCAGAGCCAAGTAATTCCTTAGCTTCATCAACACGCAATTCAGAAATCAATGTACTCTTATCATTGTAATCCTTATAAACACCTTCGATATCTGTTAAGAATGCAATCTTCTCAGCCTGAACAGCCTTTGCAATGGCACAGGCTGCATCATCAGCATTGATATTGTAGGTCTGGAAATCCTCACCAATACCGATAGGACTGATGATTGGAAGGTAATCCTTCTCAATTAAATCAAAAATAATCTTTTCATTAACCTTAACGATATCTCCTACAAATCCAATATCTTCACCGTTAGAATACTTCTTTACACATCTTAAGAGCTCGCCATCCTTGCCACTGATGCTGATAGCCTTAACACCAAGCTCCTCAACTAAGGTTACAAGCTGCTTTCCAACCTTACCAAGTACCATTTCAGCGATTTCCATTGTATCTGCGTCTGTTACACGAAGACCATTGATAAACTTTGCTTCATGTCCTGTCTTTTCAACCCATTTACTGATTTCCTTACCACCGCCATGAACGATGATTGGTTTAAATCCAACAAGCTTAAGCAATGTTACATCCTTAATAACATTTCTCTTTAACTCTTCGTCAACCATGGCGCTTCCGCCGTATTTTACAACTATGTACTTTCTATTAAATCTCTGAATATAAGGTAATGCCTCGATTAATACATTTGCCTTCTGACTCCACTTTTCCATTTCCACATTATTCATAACAGTAATAATCCTTTCTTAACTTTTGATTTTATTTAGGATTCGACGGATTGCTCCGCGCTTCGCACTCTCACAATCCTACACTTGAATCCTTAACTTCTGTAATCTGCATTTATTTTAACATAATCATAAGTCAAATCACAACCCCAGGCTGTAGCTTCAAAGTCACCCATCTTTATATCACAGATAATTGTAACCTCTTCCTCTGAAAGAATCTTTGTTGCAAAATCTTCATCATAGCCTGTGTCTATACCATTTTCAGCAACCTGTACCTTACCGGCCTTGCTTTCATACCAGATATCAAATCTATCCGGATCAAACTGTGCACCGGAATATCCCATTGCACAAGAAATTCTTCCCCAGTTTGCATCATGTCCATATATAGCAGCCTTTACAAGACTTGAGCACACTACTGACTTGCTGATTATAACAGCCTGTTCCTTGCTTTCCGCTCCAATAACCTTAACTTCAAGAAGTGCCGTTGCACCTTCTCCATCTCCAGCCATCTTCTTTGCAAGATATGTATTAACCTCCATTAAAGCTTCTGCCAGCTTAGCGTAATCTTCATTTTCTTCTGTAATCTCAGCATTTCCAGCCATACCATTAGCCATAACAACCATTGTATCGTTGGTTGATGTGTCGCCATCCACTGAAATCATGTTGAATGTATCCTTAACATTTGCCTTAACCATCTTTGTAAGCATTTCCTTAGAAATGTTTGCGTCAGTCATAACAAATGCAAGCATTGTGCACATATTTGGATGAATCATACCGGAGCCCTTGCACATAC
>CAYWDL010000194.1:0-4326 GCA_964457015.1 uncultured Roseburia sp.
GGAGAGAAAAAAATGACAAAAAAATTAAGAACAGATGACGTAAAGGATTTATTTGAGGCTATACTTACTTTGGAGGATGTAGAAGAATGTTATGCATTTTTTGAAGACGTATGCACAGTGAATGAGGTTTTGTCAATTTCACAGAGATTTGCAGTAGCTAAGATGTTAAGAACAAAAGAAACTTATAAGGATATTGCAGATAAGACAGGCGCTTCAACAGCAACAATCAGCAGGGTAAATCGTGCATTGAATTATGGTAACGACGGATACGATATGGTATTTGACAGACTTAAGAATAAGTAAAAAGAAAAAAACGAGTAGGCTTTGCCTACTCGTTTTTACTTTGCAGGTTCGTCAATTGTGGCAATCAATGATTCAATGAGTTGCTTTTTCATATATACATCAAAGGATAAAAGACTTATATATGAAAATAACTGCAAATATTCTTTCTCTGATTCTGGTGCGCTATCGAAGCTCTTAGTAGCAAGCTTCAGCTTTTCTAACATATCATCAGCTGCAGAGTTTTTAATTGTTTCAATTGAATTGTATATTTCATCATAAATATCAGAAAGATTAATTTCATCCTGGCCGTGAAAATATTTTTGTGATATAGGATTTAAAAGCTTATGTGTATTGTTAATGGACATAACATTTTTTAGATAATAAATGTTAATAAGCATAAGCATATGGTCCTTGGAGTATTTTTTCTTTTCCGGAGCGGGCAAAAGCTGGCTTTTTGCGTAGTTGTTAATCATTGTTTTGGTAAACACAGGCTCTGTGTCCACTGCATTATCATCTGTAAGATGGGATGTTAAAAAAGTGGTTACCTGGTCCATATATAAATCAATGTTGGGAATCTCATCTGATTTGATAAGATTGGCGTTATTGATAGTTTCTTCAATGAATTTCTGTATGTCCTTCATATGGATACCTTCCTTTGGTAGTAATTTTACTAATATTATATAGTATTCGTTACTATGTTTCAAGCGTAAATTTTGGTTTATAAATTATGGAAAATATGTTATGATATAGAAACGGATGAGAGAAAGGATTTTAGTAAAAATGAGCATATATGATACATTGAATGAACAGCAGAAGCAGGGTGTTTTTTGTACGGAGGGACCGGTGCTGATACTGGCCGGAGCGGGTTCCGGAAAAACGAGAGTTATAACCCATAGGATAGCATATCTTATAGAAGAGTTGGGGGTTAATCCATACAATATTATGGCAATTACATTTACCAATAAAGCAGCAGGGGAGATGAGGGAGCGAGTTGATGACCTTATTGGCTTTGGAGCAGATTCGGTGTGGGTATCGACATTTCATTCAACCTGTGTGAAGTTTCTTAGAAGATATATTGACAGAATCGGTTATGACAATAACTTTACAATATATGACACAGGCGACCAGGAGTCGGTGATGAAGGATGTTTGCAGCAGACTTCAGATTGATACTAAGAATATGAAGCCAAAGTCTATACTTTCAGCTATTTCATCGGCGAAAAATGAGCTGATATCACCGGAAAAGTTTGCTAAGAATGCCCAGGGAAATTTTGCAATGGCAAAGATGGCAGAGGCGTATAAGGAATATCAGGAGGCGCTTAGAAAGAATAATGCGCTGGATTTTGATGATTTGCTGGTAAAGACGGTTGAATTGTTTGAAAAGGTACCTGAAGTCCTTGAGTCATATCAGAAGAGATTTAAGTATATTATGGTGGATGAGTACCAGGATACCAATACTGTACAGTTCAGACTTATCAGCCTTCTTGCTGCAAGAAGCAGGAATTTATGCGTGGTTGGTGATGATGACCAGTCCATTTATAAGTTTAGAGGTGCAAATATAAGAAATATTCTGGATTTCGAAGAGGTATTTCCTGATGCATGTGTAATAAAGCTGGAACAGAATTATCGTTCGGTTGGAAATATTCTTTCGGCTGCAAATGAGGTTATAAAGAATAATCGTGGAAGAAAATCAAAAGCGCTGTGGACTGATAAGGCTGATGGTGATTTGATTTCCTACAAGGTTTTTGAAAACGGCTTTGAAGAAGCTGAGTTTATTGCAAGGGATATTGAAAAATCTGCAGATGAAGGTGCATACGCATATAATGAGATTGCATGTTTGTACAGAACTAATGCCCAGTCACGTGCATTGGAAGAAAAGCTTATAAAGTATAATATTCCATATAAGATTTTCGGTGGTCAGAACTTCTATCAGCGAAAGGAAATAAAGGACGTGTTGGCTTATATGAAGACTGCCCTTAATGGTAAGGATGATGTGGCAACAAAGAGAATTATTAATGTACCAAAGAGAGGTATAGGAGCCACAACTATTTCTAGAATTGATAATTATGCGTTAAATACGGGCTTGAGCTTTTTTGATGCCTGTGGAAGTGCCTCGGATGTTCCGAATATTGGAAAGGCCGGTGCAAAGATTAGTGATTTTGTGGAAATTGTTCTTAGGATTAAAGGTGTGATTGAGAACAAAGGATTAAAGCATGGTGTGGATTTTCTTCTTGAAGAAACCGGTTATCTTGATGAGCTGAAGGCCGAGGATACAGATGAAGCCAGAGATAGAATTGAAAATATCAACGAATTTTTAACAAAGGTCGTTACCTATGAGCAGGACAATGAGAATCCTACATTAGAAGGATTTTTGGAGGAGGTCGCACTGATAGCTGATATTGATGCATTGAATGACAGTGAACAGTATGTGGCATTGATGACCATACATAGCGCTAAGGGTCTGGAATTCCCTAAGGTATACCTAAGTGGTGTGGAGGAAGGAGTTTTCCCTAGCTATATGACAATTCAGTCAGATGATCCGACAGATATGGAGGAAGAAAGAAGACTTGCTTATGTGGCTATTACCAGAGCAATGAAGCAGTTGTGCATATCATGTGCAAAGGCTAGAATGATTCGAGGCGAGACACAGTATAACAGACCATCTAGATTTGTTAAGGAAATACCACCATATCTTTTGGATAGTGGTAATTCTTCTAAGGTTGATTCGGGAAGTCATACGACAAGTACATCGGCGGGAAGCTACAAAGCTACAACTGGGAAGATTTCAGGCTTTGGTGGATTTGGAGGCTTCGGAGGTTTGGATAAGAAGCCTGCATGTGTTGTGGGAAGCGCAATAAACAAGTCGGCAAATGGTTTGGAATATGTGGAAGGTGACAGAGTGCGCCATATTAAATTTGGTGAAGGGACGGTGCTGAATATAACTGATGCCGGAAGAGATTATGAGGTTTTGGTTAATTTTGACAACGCCGGTCAAAAAAAGATGTTTGCATCCTTCGCAAAATTAAAAAAATTGTAGTATTATTCAGTAAGTTTTGATATAATAATAAATGATTATGGATATATTAATGTTGTGTGAATAAGTAAATATTGAGAAAGGAAGTAGCAGATGAATAAGGTTGAAGAAATATTAGATGCAAGTAAATTAGTACAGTTGTTAAATAAAAAGAAAATCGAGGAAAAAAAGAAAAGAAACAATATTATAGCAGTGGTTGTCATTCTTATAGCCATTGCTGCAGTTGTAGCTTTTGTTTTATATAAGAGAAAGACAAAAGAGAATTTAGAGGATTTTGAAGATTGCTTTGATGATGAGGATTTTGACGACAGCTTCGACGAAGATTTTTTTGAGGAATAATTTTGTTCAAATTAAAGGGGCGTATTGATGAATGATGCGCCTCTTTTTTACAATGACAATGAGAAGGAGCGTTGGCATGAAAAAAGTAAAAATTATTTTATTGACGTTGGTTTTAATTTTTGTGTCCGGCGCAGCAATTGGTTGTGGAAGCAGAGAAAGGGAAAATGTTACTACAGGAATTAATGCAGAGGATACTAAAAATAAGGACAGGGATGAAAGCGAAGCGTCTACAGGGGATGAAACTGAAGTTAATATAGAGAATGATAGTGTGGCTGAACAGTCGAAGGATGACGAAAGTAACAGTAAAGAAAAAGAGAGTAGTTTGGAAGAAGATACAACTCCTTTGGATGGTGAGACTGGTGCAGATGTTGAAACAAGTACAAGTGTAAGTGAAAAAACAACCACTTCTATGACAACAACTAGTCCGGTGACAACCACTTCTGCGACAACTACGCAGCCGGTGGCAACAACTACAGCTACGGAGCAGGTTACTACAAAGCCGACTGTTGCTGAAACCACAACCAAGAATTACGGTGCTGTTGTTGATTCCGCCAGAGATAAAAAATATGTTGAAAAGTATTCCAGAAGAGGCTTTTCAACTACGGCATATACTACAGCGGAAAATATTATAAATAGTATTTTGACAACAAGTATGAGCGAGGCTCAGCGTGT